>JAYTVI010000227.1:0-41229 GCA_043744095.1 Flavobacterium sp. | reverse complement strand
AATCGGTTGTATTGATCTAGTCTTTTGTAAGCTGTTTTCATACTGCAATTTTAAGTTATTTTTTTGTCTTAAAATTGCGTTAGATTCTTGAGTCTGCTTAAGCATTCGGGATAATTGTTTTAGTTATTTACAGCTGAATTTGTCTATCGATTTGTTGGTCTAACGATATAAAGGTTTCTGTTCTTGAAACTCCTTCTATTGCTTGAATTTTTGTATTGAGTAAATGCATTAGATGTTCGTTGTCTCTACAAATAATTTTTATAAGGATACTCCAGTTTCCTGTAGTGTAATGACATTCTAATACTTCGGGAATTTTTTTTAATTCTTTTACAGCTTCAGAATTTCTAGCGGCTTTGTCGAGATAGACTCCAACAAACGCCATCGTACTATATCCTAATACTTTGGTATTGACTACAAATTTTGATCCTGAAATGACACCAGATTGTTCGAGTTTTCGTAATCGTTGGTGAATGGCAGCGCCAGAAATTCCTATTTTGTTAGCAATTTGAAGGATTGGTTTTCGGGCATCTTCCATTAGATATCGAAGAATTTCTTTGTCGATGCCGTCGATTTCTATTTGTAGTTGGTTTATTTTCATTGCTCGTGAGTTATAACTAAAAAGTGTAAATTTAGTTATAAATTTAAACAAAAAACAGAATAAATAAGAAAATGATTGGTCTAATAGCCCTTATGGAAGTGGCATCTTTTCAACTTGCAAAGTTGAAAAATAGAACGGACAGCAGGAAAATGGCTGGTAAATTATCCTGAACGATTTGCTCCTACTAATTTTTTATTTTATCTGGATTGTAGCCAATATAGGGCATTTCGGTTTCTTTGAAATGAATTCCGTAGTGCTCGAGTTCTTGGAGAATAGGTAAGTAAACCTCTTTGTTTATTGGGAGTTGTACGCCTGGCGTTTTTATTTTGCCATTTAGGATTTGTAAGGTTGCAATTGCGACTGGCAATCCTACGGTTTTTGCCATTGCAGTATAGGTTTGGTCGTCACCTATGCAAACCATTTTGGAGTCGATTTGTTTTTGTTTGCCATTTATTTCGTATCCAAATTTGTGGTACATAACAATCATATCTTTATCGTGAGGTTGCAATGTCCATTTGTCTGATAGGATTTTTTCTAAAATTTGTGCTGGTGATGCGTCTTTAAGTCCTACAATTTTGTTTGGATTGAAGAGATCGAGTTCCATTAATTTGTCCCACATGATGTCATCTTGCTCGATTGCTAGACTTAAACGCAATTTGATTTCAACTGAATCGGTTGGGTGATAGGGTAAAAATAAATTTACAAATTCGCGATAACTTATTGTCTCTGAGTTGTCTATTTTGTAGGTGTCGTCTGTCATGCCCAATTGCACAAACATATTCCAAGCTTTAGAAAAACCTACTTTTCTGATGGTTCCTCGATATAAAGTAAGTACTTTGTCTAGACCATAAACGGATCTGTATTTTAGCGAATCGCGATTGGCATATCCTTCAAAACGACCATATCCTTCTACTTCTAGAAATTCGGTTCTGCGAAATAATTTGTGATATGGGATGTATTTATAAGTGCCTTCTTGAATAAATTTGGCAGCACCACCTTGTCCTGCAAGTACAACATTTCGTGGTGCCCAAGTAAATTTATAATTCCATAAATTGTTGTCAGATTCTGGAGCTACAAGTCCGCCACAAAAAGATTCGAACAAGATCATTTTGCCCCCTTTTTCACGAATTTCTTCAATGATTTTCATAGCACTCATATGGTCAATACCTGGGTCAAGACCAATTTCGTTCATAAAAACAAGGTTGTTTTCTTTGGCTGCAGCATCTAATTCTTGCATTGCATCGCTGATGTAGGAAGCAGTAACCATATGTTTTTTATAAGCAATACAATCTTTTGCAACTTCAATATGTAAATGTGCAGGAAGCATTGAGATAACAATATCGGCTTTTTGAATTTCAGTTTTTCTTTGATTGGCATCAAAAATATCTAACGCTATTGCTGTGGCGTTTTTGTGATTGTTGGTTTTTCGTTGTGATAATTCTAGAGACAAATCACCAATGGTGAGATGCAAATTTTCGGCATCTGATTTTTGTAAAAGATATTGAATTAGCGACGATGCAGAACGACCAGCACCTATAATCAGAATATTTCTCATAGCCTTTTTTAAATAGATGACAAATGTATAAGAATTTATATTGACAAAAAAGAGGAAGTTGTTAAAAACAAAAAAGCCCACTATTGAGTGCGCTTATTTTTTTTTTGAGAAGAAAAAAATTATTCTAATCCTTCTAAATCTTTAAGATCTTCTTGCTTAGATTCTATCTTTTTTTGTTCGAATTGCTCGTCTTTTGCAACTTCATCTTTAATGAATAATTCTTTTCCTACAACTACTATTAATGATAATGTAGCAATAATTAAAATCCATTTTGGTACATTTTTATTACCAACATCAGATTTTACAAAAGCCAAACCTGAGAAAATAATAGCTATTCCAATCGGAATTAATGCTAATGTTCCCATTGGTAAAACTGTAAATACAATTCCGATAATTGCAAAAATAATTCCTATAATAAGTCCTAGTTTTCTCATAATTTTATAATCCTGAAGCGTTAGTTAATGTGATTTGTCCTGTACCTACAGGAATACTAAATTTGATTAAAGCGGGTACTTTTTTTGTATCTGCTGTTAGCCAAATAATATTTTTATCAGTTCCTTTTAATGCTTGAGTTTTGGCACCAATAGAAATTTTATAACATTCTTTTTTGCCTAAATTTCCTGCAGACACGGTTTCTTTACCCATAAATTTAGCAGAAGCGGTCATTTCTTTTTCATCAAAAACAACTACAAAAGTTTTCATTTGACCAATCTTCATAGTGCTGAAATCTATCGTTCTTAATTTATATAAAAGCGAAATAACATCCTGTGTTGATGCACCAACATTGAAAGTTTTTTTTGTTTCATTTCCTTTTTTAGTAACAGTACTTTCTATGGTTCTACCATCGTTTTTGAAAATATATTTTTCTTTTTTAGAATATTTGCCTTCAAAAATATCTCTTTTATATAAGCTAGGCTTCAAAGTTACAGGGTTTACATACGATTCATAAAGATCACGAATTTTAAAAAAAGAATCCCATTTGCTATAGGTAGTAGCTTGACAACTCAAATGCAACAGCGTGTTTTTAGTTGTTTTTACGGTTTCGGTTTCCATAGTAACTTGTGCCAACTGAGTCATTAGACCACTCATGTTATATGAAGCTGCATAAACCAATTTTTCGCCTGATTTTATTGCTTTATTATCTTGAGAAAAACCGTTGGTCGCTACTAGTAAAGTAGTTAGAATAAAAAATAATTTTTTCATTAGTTTTTAATTTTTTAGAAATGCAAATATACATTTTTTTTAAAACCTAGAAAAAGCTGTCTTTTCAGCTATTTTTTTCTAGTTTATAATCACAATTAATTTCTTTATTGAGTAATAACTATTAAATTTGTAGCTTATTGTATGAAACAACAAAAATGGATAGAAAAATAATTTCATCAGGTGCAATCTTAGGATTTATATCCATAATTTTAGGTGCATTTGGCGCTCATGCTTTAAAAGCTGTTTTAACTATAGAACAACTCAATACTTTTGAAACAGGAGTAAAATATCAAATGTATCATGCTTTGTTTTTGCTTTTTGTAGGAACCAATCAAACAATTTCAGAAAAATCCAAAAAAACTATTTTTTATCTTGTAGTTTCGGGTGTTGTTTTCTTTTCGGGATCAATATATTTATTAGCAACTAATACAATAACAAATATAAATATTGGCAGTATTGGTTTTATCACTCCAATTGGAGGATTATTACTAATCGTCGCTTGGTTTTGGCTTTTTATCGATTTTATGAAGAAAAAATCATAATATCTCAATATTTTAATCCTACCTAAAATATAATTTTTACTTTTGCACTTTATTATTTGTCATTAAAAACAAAATTTTATGGATAATTACGCTCAAATTACGAAATCGATATCGTTGGAAAAATACGGAATAAAAAATGCCGAAGAAGTAATTTACAATCCTTCTTTTGAATTATTATTTGAGGAAGAATTAAATCCAAGTTTGCAAGGTTACGAAAAAGGACAATTAACAGAACTTGGTGCTGTAAATGTTTTGACAGGTGTTTTTACTGGTCGTTCTCCCAAAGATAAATACATTGTAAAAGATGCTATTACAGAAAATACAATATGGTGGAATTCTGAAAAAGCGGTTAATGATAACAAACCTATTTCTCAAAATACTTGGAACGCTTTAAAAGAAACTACTGTTAATCAACTTTCAGGAAAAAGATTATTCGTTGTAGATGCTTTTTGTGGTGCTAACGAAAATACACGACTAAAAGTGCGTTTTATTATGGAAGTGGCTTGGCAAGCACATTTTGTAAAAAATATGTTTATTCGACCAACAGATGCTGAACTAGAAAATTTTGGAGAACCAGATTTTATTGTAATGAATGGTTCTAAAACAAGTTTCAAAGATTATGCTGCTCATGGTCTAAATTCAGAAGTATATGTTGCTTTTAACCTTACCGAAAAAATTCAGCTTATTGGCGGAACTTGGTATGGAGGGGAAATGAAAAAAGGGTTGTTCTCGATGATGAACTATTATTTGCCACTACAAGATATTGCCTCTATGCATTGTTCAGCAAATAAAGGAAAAGATGGTGATGTAGCAGTTTTCTTCGGATTATCAGGAACAGGAAAAACGACTTTGTCTACCGATCCAAAACGTGAACTTATAGGAGATGATGAACATGGTTGGGATAATGATGGTGTTTTTAATTTTGAAGGTGGATGTTATGCCAAAACTATAGATTTAAGTGCTGAAAACGAACCTGATATATTTGGTGCCATTACAAAAGATGCATTACTAGAAAATGTTACTGTAGATGCAAACGGAAAAATAGATTTTAAAGATGGTTCTGTAACTCAAAACACTAGAGTTTCGTATCCTATCAATCACATTCATAATATTGTAAAACCTGTATCAAAAGCAGGTCACGCTACAAAGGTAATATTCTTAACTGCTGATGCTTTTGGAGTAATGCCTCCAGTTTCTAAGTTAACACCAGAACAAACTAAATATTATTTCTTGTCTGGATTTACAGCAAAATTAGCTGGAACAGAAAGAGGTGTTACAGAACCAACTCCAACATTCTCTGCTTGTTTCGGAAAAGCCTTTTTATCATTACATCCAACAAAGTATGGAGAAGAATTGGTAAAAAAAATGGAACAACATCACGCTTCTGCATATATGGTAAACACAGGTTGGAACGGAACAGGAAAACGTATTTCTATAAAAGATACTCGTGCAATTATTGATGCTATTCTTGATGGATCTATCGAAAAAGCAAATACTAAAATCATTCCAGTTTTTAACTTGGAAGTCCCTACAATATTACACGATGTCAACTCTTCTATATTAGACCCAAGAGATACATATAATGATGTTTCTGAATGGACAATTAAAGCTGAGGATTTAGCAGCAAGATTTATCAAAAACTTTGTTCAATATACTGATAATGAAGAAGGGAAAAATTTGATAAAAGCTGGTCCGCAATTATAATTAACTTATATTTTATATCAAATCGACTAATTTTGTGTGAATTCTTCACAAAATTAGTCGATTTCTATTTATTGAAAATACATCGTGAAAACGTTTTCATATTCGATATTAGGAATTTAAATAATTAAAAAATAAGAATATAGCTTTTTTTTTAGATACTTTTTATCATAATCCTAAATCGTATTTTGAGTTATGGTTACTTCAAACTAATTTAGTTTCTTTGCCTCATAATTCTAAAAATGAAATAGTTATGTCAATTAAGAAACAATTTATAAAAACAAAACCTGTTTGCAAAGTAACTTTTACTGTAGATGCCAAAGAATCAAACACTGCTGCAGTTGTAGGAGATTTTAATAATTGGAATCCTAGTGAAGGAGAATTAAATAAGCAAAAAAACGGAACTTTCAAAGGAATTTTTGAAGTGCCAAAAGATGCTGCTTACGAATTTAAATATGTTGTTGACGGTGCGTTTGTAAACGAAGTAGAAGCAGATTCATTCAAATGGAATGATTTTGCTGGAGCAGAAAACAGCGTGTTAGAAGTATAATACCTTTTTGCCCTTATAAAAAAATCGCCATTAGAGCGATTTTTTTGTTTTATAAGTTACCTAAAAAGCTCAAATCACTATCGTTTTCTAGTTCTACAGGTTCTTGGTTTTGACGAAATAAACGTGCTGATAAATTGCCTTTCAGTAATATTTTTGAACCTTTTACCTCAAGCCAACTTCCTTCACGTAATCCTAGAACAGGAATTGAATTAAATGCATGAAATTCTTTTATTCGAGTTTCTCTTGTTTCTCCCATATGTTTTGATTGTAAGTCTGCATCTAAATAATGCGGATTCAAATTAAAAGGAATTAAACCTAAAGTCTGAAAACTTGGTGGATAAATTATTGGCATATCATTGGTGGTTTGCATTGTCAAACCTGTAATATTACTTCCTGCACTTGAACCAAGATAAGGAGTTCCTTTTTTTAAAGTCTCTGCCAAAATTGTCATCACTTGATTTTTATACAATTGTGAAACCAACAGAAAAGTATTACCGCCACCAGTAAAAATTCCTTCTGCATTTTCGATTGCTCTTGATGCAGATTCAAATTCATGAATCCCTTTTATTACAATATTTATTTTAGCAAAAGCATCTCTTATTTTATTTGTATAAACATCGTGAGAAATTCCTCCTGGTCTAGCATAGGGAATAAACAAAATCGTTTTACACTCTCTAAAATGATTTTTTAATTCTGGCAGAAGATATTCTAAATAATCTCCGCCATGAAGAGTTGAGGTACTTGCAATAATCAGGTTTTTCATTTTCTGAAATAAAATGTTTTGGCAATAAAGATAAAAAACTATCACTGCTTTTAAAGTATTTAAAAAATTAAATTAACACAACATTACCATCTAATTAGCAATTTATTGGGAGAAGCGTCCAATATATTTACAAAATATTTGTTGAACTAATGCAATAACTTTGAAAAACAAACTCGCCATAACGTTTATATTTTTTTCTTTTTTGCCCAATTCTCTTTTGGCTCAGCAATCACTTCGTAAAGTAATGAAAGCAAAAATAATGGCAGATGTAAATAATTTAGAAAGTATTTATATCGTTAACCTTCAATCAGAAAATGGCACAATGACACAAAGTGGTGGCTATTTTTCGATACCTGTGCAAGTTGGCGACACTATTATGTTATCTTCTATACAGTTTAAAGCCAAAAAAGTTACTATTACCGAAAGTGATTTGACAAAAGAATTGGTTTTCATAAAAATGCAACCTTTAGTGATAGCTCTTGATGAGGTAAAAGTATTTCAGTATAAAAATATCAATGCTGTTGCTCTCGGAATTATTCCTAAAGGGCAAAAAACATATACGCCAGCAGAACGAAAATACAATACTGCTACAAATACTTATTTTGCTGGAAATATAGATGGTACTACTGGAGCATCTCTGATTATTGATCCAGTTTTTAATTGGTTGTCTGGCAGAACTGCAATGCTAAAAAAAGAAATAATTGTAGAGGGTAAAGAAATGCTATTAAAACTATTGGATAACAGTTATGAAAAAGAATATTTTGTAAATAAATTAAAAATTCCTGAAGAATATGTCAAAGGATTTGAATATTATTTGGTCGAAAACGATAGATTTGCAACAACTTTAAAGTCTAAAAACAAAACCATGACAATGTTTTTGATGGGAGAATTTGCTGTAAAATATTTAGAAATAATTGCAATTGAAAAAAAATAATACTTTATATATTTTACTTCTTTTTCTATCTCAAATTGCTTTGGGTCAGGTTACTGCTGAAAAATTATTTTCTGCTAGAATTGTTTCCGATATTACAAGTGTAGAAAACGTGAATATCATTAATACAAGAAGTGAGAAAACCTCTGTTTCTGATAAAAATGGATACTTTCAAATTAGTGTAATAGTTGGAGATGTTTTGTTTCTTACCGCTGTCAATCTTGAAACAAAAAGCAAAAAAATTACAACAGAAGACTTTCAAACTGGAATAATTGTTCTCAAAATGACACCAAAAGTTACACAATTAAAACAAGTAAACATAAACGATAATGCAAACATAAATGCAGAAAGTTTGCGAATTACTCCCAAAGGACAAAAACAATATACACCAGCAGAAAGGAAACTTTATACAGCACAATCAGGGCTTTTAGATCCATTACTCAACAAAATTTCAGGCAGAACAACAATGCTTAAGAAAGAAGTTCAGGTTGAGAGAAACGAAAAATTATTGCTAAAATTGGATGGTTATTATGAAGATAATTACTATATTGATGTACTAAAAATACCGAAAGAATACATCAAAGGTTTTCAATATTATCTTATTGAAGATGATGATTTTGTAAATGCATTACAAGCAAAAAACAAAACTATGACGCTTTTTTTGATCAAAAGATTGGCAGCAAACTATAATCAAATTTTAAGTAATGAAAAATAACATCAAAATAATAATTTGTTTTCTTTTGTTTTGCTTACTCTCTTCATTTACTATTCATAAATTTTATGTTGCTATTTATCAAATAAATTATGTTTCTGAGAAAAAAATACTCCAGATTACATCCAGAATTTTTATTGATGATTTGAATAAAGCATTGAAAATAAATTACCAAAAAAACACACATCTTGGCGAAAAAGAGGAATCTCAAGAAGATATTGCATTAATGAATAAATATGTTCTTGATAATTTTTCTTTAAAAATAAATGGGCAACAAAAACCTATTCATTTCTTAAGTAAAGAATTAGAAAACAATGTATTGATTTGCTATTTCAACATAAAAGATATTAATAAAATTATTACTTTAGAAATTCAAAACACTATTTTGTCGGATGTTTTTTCAGAGCAACAAAACATCATTCAAGCTACTGTTTATGGCAAAAAATCGAGTTTGTTGTTGTCTGGCGATACAATAAAAGGAGTGTTAAAATAAATTTATTAGTCAATACAATTTATTAAATGGTTACTTTTAACCTCTGTTTTTATTAAATTACAACTTCATTTTATGAGAAATAAAATTTCAAAAATACTATTTGTCTTCTTTTCAATCACTTCAATTGTTGCTCAAGAAGCACCTAAAACAATTGGGAAAGGTCATGAAGACACCAACAAATTCAGACAAATGTATGACTTGTTGGCAACTCCAAATATGTACAGAACAGCTTCTGGTGCTCCTGGTCCAGAATATTATCAACAACAAGCAGATTATAAGATAGATGTTGAGTTAGATGATAAAAATGCAAGATTATTTGGGAAAGAAACTATTACTTATACCAATAATGCAAAAGAATCTTTGGATTATTTATGGATTCAATTAGATCAAAATATTGCAGCAAAAACATCGAAATCACCTTTGGTTGAAAACGGAAAAGTAGATGCAGCTATAAGCGCACAAGGTTTTTCTCGAAAATATCTTGAAGATAAATTTGATGGTGGTTTTAAAACCGACTATGTAAACGATAGCAAAGGAAATCCAATTTCTTACACAATAAACGAAACCATGATGCGAATCAATTTGGTAAAACCATTGGTTCACGGTGAAAAAATAGAGTTGAATATAAAATGGAATTATAACATCAATAATTACATGCTTGATGGTGGTCGTTCTGGTTATGAGCCTTTTAAGGATGGAAATAAACTTTATATTTTAGCACAATTTTATCCGAGAATGGCTGTTTATAATGATGTTGAAGGTTGGCAAAATATGCAATTTTGGGGTAGCGGAGAGTTTGCTTTGCCTTTTGGAAATTTTGAAGTAAATATTACAGTTCCTGCCGATCACGTTTTAGAAGCAACAGGAAATCTGCTAAATCGTAACGAAGTGTTCACGCCAGAACAAGTAAAACGATATACTCAAGCTCAAAACTCTTTTGATAAACCTGTTGTTATCGTTACTCAAGATGAGGCAACTGCAGCAGAAAAAGTATTTTCTGACAAGAAAAAAACTTGGAAATTTAAGGCAGAAAATGTTCGTGATTTCGGGATTTCAACTTCAAGAAAATTTATCTTAGATATGATGGCAGTGAAGCTCGGAGAAAAAACAGTAATGGCAGTTTCTTTGTATCCAAAAGAAGGTAATCCACTTTGGGAAAAATATTCTACACGCGCTGTTGCTCATACACTAAAAAGTTATTCAAGCTACACTTTTGATTATCCTTACCCAAAAGCAGTTTCTGTAAATGCTCAAGATCAAGGTATGGAATATCCTATGATTTGTTGGAATTTTGGTCGTCCTGACGAATCAGGAAATTATACAGATAGAGTAAAATATGGAATGCTTGGCGTAATTATTCATGAAGTTGGACATAATTTTTTTCCGATGATAGTCAATTCTGATGAACGCCAATGGACGTGGATGGATGAAGGTTTAAACACTTTTATGGAATATCTAGCAGAGATTTCTTTTGATTCAAAATTTCCAGTAGATCGTGGTCCAGCAAAATTAATTATACCATATATGAGTGGTGATCAGTCTAATATTGAGCCTATAATGACCAATTCTGAAAGTATCAAACAATTTGGGAACAATGCCTACGGAAAACCAGCAGCAGCTTTAAATATTCTTCGAGAAACGATTATGGGTCACGATTTATTTGATTATGCTTTCAAAACATACGCCAACAGATGGAAATTTAAACATCCAACACCTGAAGACTTCTTTAGAACAATGGAAGATGCTTCTGCTGTAGACTTAGACTGGTTTTGGAGAGGTTGGTTTTATACCACAGATTATAATGATATTGGCATCAAAGAAGTCAATCAATATTTTGTGAGTAATGATACTCCAAAAGATTATAAATCTCCAGAAATCACTCGTCGTAACCGCCGAAAATTATCTGGACCATTAGTTTATATGATTGCAAGTTCTAATCCAGAATTGAATCCTGAAACCAAAAAAGCATTGAATATTAAAGACATCAAAACCCTAGATGAATTTGTACAAACCAATTTCAAACCAGACGAAATTGCCAAACTAAATGCTCCAAAATATTTCTATGAAGTAACTTTTAATAAACCTGGTGGATTGGTAATGCCAATTATTGTACAACTCACATTTGAAGATGGTTCAACAGAAAACCAAACTTTTCCGGCACAAATTTGGAGAATGAATGATAATGAAGTTTCTCGTGTTTTTGCTACTCAAAAAGCAATTTCGAAAATTGTTATTGACCCAAATCTAGAAACAGCAGATATTGATACAACAAATAATGTTTGGCCAAAAGAAGTTGTAAAATCTAAATTTGATTAACATTAAATTATACTTTTTTAGAATTATCGATTATCAAAAACATTGTAACTTTGCATCAAAATAAATCAATATGTTCGGAATTGGTGGCGGTGAATTAATATTCATTATGTTTATAGTTTTGATGCTTTTCGGATCTGAAAAGATTCCGGAAATTGCACGTACCTTGGGGAAAGCAATGGCGCAACTAAAAAATGCAACCAACGAAATCAAACACGAAATTCAAAAAGGTGCAGAGCAAAGTGGTCTTGACAAAACTTTCAAAGAATTGCATGGCAACTTTTCTGATGTTACAGCCAATATTGATTCTGAAATTCACAAAGCAAAAACAAATCTTTTAGAAGAGTCAAAAACGCAAACCGAAGCAATTGAAGAAGTGATTCCAGAAATTGAAGGTGCGATAAAAAGACAACAATAAATGCTAGAAAAAATAATTCATCTAGACCAACAACTGTTTGTTTTTCTTAACGGTTTGGGTTCAGAAACCTACGATAATCTCTGGTTAATGATTACCAAACAAGCCAATTGGGCACCACTATTTCTGGTTGTTTTCTATCTTATTTACAAAAAATCAGGTTGGAAAAATCTATTGTTAATTGTGGTTTTGATTGTAGCTCTAATTACCATTTGTGATCAAGGAACCAATTTAATAAAAAATCATTTTCACAGATTACGACCTTGCAATAACCCAACTATCAAAGACAGTATTCGAATTGTAAAAGCCAGTGATACTTTTAGTTTCTTTTCTGGTCATGCGGCAAACTCTATGACTTCAACGGTTTTTATCTTTTTTGTATTAAAGAAATATTATAAATATGCAGGATTGCTTTTTCTTTTTCCTCTGATATTTGCTTACAGCAGAATATATTTAGGATTGCATTTTCCTATTGATATTTTATCAGGATATATTTTTGGAGGAGTTCTTGGGTTTTTATGGTATAAATTATTTCTTTTTATACAATCAAAAGGTAAAAACTAAAATTATACAACTCTACTCACTGTCAAACCATCACGAATTGGCAACAAAACAGTTTCTACTCTAGAATCATTTTTTAATAATTGATTGTATTCTATAAGCACTTTTGTACTCAAATCATTGGGTTGCAAAGGTTCTAAAACTTTTCCGCTCCAAAGCACATTGTCTGATAAAATAATGCCACCTTTATTCATTTTTGGTAAAATCAATTCAAAATAACGACTGTAATTCTCTTTGTCAGCATCAATAAAAACCAAATCAAATGTTAAATCTATAACAGGAATTATTGATAATGCTTCACCCAAATGTTGAAATATTTGATTTCCCCATACCGATTTATCAAAATACTTTCGTTGAAAATCGACCAACTCTTCTTTGATATCAATCGTATGCAATTGTCCGTTTTCTTGCATTCCTTCACACAAACACAATGCAGAATAGCCTGTGTAAGTTCCTATTTCTAATATATTTACAGGTCTTATAAGTTTAGAAAGCATACTCAAAACTCTACCTTGAAAATGACCACTCAACATTCTAGGCAATAATATTTTTTGATAAGTTTCATTATTTAATTGCGCCAATAAATCAGGTTCTTTTTCAGAATGTTGTTCGATATAATCTTCTAATTCTTGTGAAATAAAATGCATCGTTAAAATTTTCCTCAAAGTTATTAAATTATCAAATAACGAAATCCACAAATTAAACTAAATTTGCACCATGCAAATCGAGAAAAAAGATATTCGTGCATTATCAAAACAACAACTTCGAGATTTTTTTGAATCTAATGGAGACAAATCCTTTCGTGGCAATCAAGTTTATGAATGGCTTTGGAGCAAAGGTGCACATCAATTTGATGATATGACAAATGTTTCAAAAGAAACACGAACAATGCTCGAAGAAAACTTCGTAATCAATCATATCAAAGTTGATACCATGCAACGAAGCGAAGACGGAACTGTAAAAAATGCAGTTCGTTTGCACGATGGTTTGGTCGTCGAAAGTGTTCTAATCCCTACCAATACCAGAACAACAGCTTGTGTTTCTAGCCAAGTTGGTTGTAGTCTTGATTGTAATTTTTGCGCCACAGCACGACTCAAAAGAATGCGAAATCTTGAACCTGCAGAAATATATGATCAAGTGATTGCTATAGACAAAGAAAGCAGGTTGTATTATAATCATCCACTTTCGAATATTGTTTTTATGGGAATGGGTGAACCATTGATGAATTATAATAATGTGCTAAAAGCCATTGAAATGATAACTTCAAATGAAGGATTGGGAATGTCTCCAAAAAGAATTACCCTGTCTACATCTGGTGTGCCAAAAATGATAAAAAAATTGGCTGATGATGAAGTAAAATTCAAATTGGCAGTTTCATTACATTCAGCAATTGATGTTATTCGTTCACGAATTATGCCGTTTAGCGCAAATTTTCCCTTGGCAGACTTAAGAGAATCTTTAGAATATTGGTACTCAAAGACCAAAAGCAAAATCACCTACGAATATGTCGTTTGGAAAGGAATTAATGATACCAAAGAGTCTATAGATGCTCTTGTAAAATTCTGCAAATATGTACCTTGCAAAGTCAACTTGATAGAATATAATCCTATTGATGATGGCGAATTTCAGCAAGCTTCAGAAGAAGCAATAAATGCTTATATCAATGCACTTTCAGCAAACGGAATTGTCGCCAAAGTTCGAAGAAGTCGCGGTAAGGATATTGATGCTGCTTGTGGGCAACTTGCCAATAAAGAAGCATAAAAAAAAGTCCACCTAAGTGAACTTTCTTCTTTTATAATCAAGATGATTTGATATATTAATTTCCGAAAATGATAGTGTAAGAATTTCCGTTTATTGTGAACACTGCAGTGTTATCACATTCTCCATCTCCATAATCTAATGTAGCTGTATTGTTGTTTCGTACAAAAGTAATTACCCCTTTTACTAATAGTGGTTTATTTGTAGCAATGCAACTCATTTGTACCAATAACGGACTTGTTATTGTACTGGTTTGAACAGTAGTGTTCGGAAAAGTAGTAGTCCAATTTCCAGTTACATTATATTTGTCATCTAGATAAACAAAAGGAGTTTCTATTCCTGCAACCATATCTCTAGTTCTGGTACCAACTCTAGTAAAAACTCGACCATCAGGAAATGTAGCAGTCAAATCCATATTCATAACAACAACTAAATGTGCTGAAGTTGATTGAGTTGGTGGCGTGTAAGTTCTTGTAAAAGTTTTGTTTCCATTTATTTTAACCGCATTGTGATAAAAATCTAAAAATTGATATGTAATCGTATGCGTAGTTACTCCTGGATTATAAGTAAAAGTGATTACTATTTTCCCTTTAAGAACATTTCCATTTGCTAATGGGCAACCAGTTGTACCAAAATCAATTGTTTTTGTTACCAATTGTCCTACTGTTGGGATTGTGCCAAAATCGGGAACTCGAGATACTGTTGCACAAGAAGGAAGAAATTGTTGTGATAAATTGGTAAGTCTTCCCATTTCTCCATTTTCCAAAGTGGCAGAAAATTCACTATCAACAATTGAGGCAACATCGTCACTCGCAACATCTATCTTTGCATTTATACTAGCTTCTTCTTGAGTAATTGTTGATTTTTCTGAATCATCATTTTTGCTGCAACCAATCACTAAAATTGCAATTGCAAATCCTAATATTAATCTTGTTTTCATAATTACTGATTTTTTAAGTTTTAGTTAAGACTATACTAATTTAATAAAGTTTAATCTAATAGATAAAAAAATACAAATTTTAACTTTTGGAACTCAAGTAAGATTAAGTATCTTTGATGTATTAATGAATATCACCTCACAAATAAAAAAACCCATTCAAGTTGAGATGGAACTTTTTGAAAAAAAGTTCTACGAATCGATGACTTCGCAGGTGGCGTTACTCAACAGAATTACCTATTATATTGTAAACAGAAAAGGAAAACAAATGCGACCAATGTTTGTTTTTCTAACTGCAAAAATGCTTTCTGACGGCACAGTTAATGAAAGAACCTATCGTGGTGCATCTGTAATAGAACTAATACACACCGCAACATTAGTTCACGACGATGTTGTTGATGATAGTAACAGAAGACGTGGTTTTTTCTCTATTAATGCTCTTTGGAAAAATAAAATTGCAGTTTTAGTTGGTGATTATTTACTTTCAAAAGGGTTGTTGCTTTCTATTGATAATGGCGATTTTGATTTGTTGAAAATTATTTCAGTTGCTGTACGCGAAATGAGTGAAGGCGAATTGTTGCAAATAGAAAAAGCCCGTAGATTAGACATTATCGAAGAGGTGTATTTTGAAATTATTCGAAAAAAAACAGCTACTTTAATTGCTGCTTGTTGTGCTCTTGGAGCAAAATCAGTTGTAGATGATGCAATTCAAGTCGAGAATATGCGAAAATTTGGTGAACTTATCGGAATGGCATTTCAAATCAAAGACGACCTTTTTGATTATACCGAAGATGCCATCGGAAAACCTACCGGAATTGATATCAAAGAACAAAAAATGACCTTGCCTTTAATTTATGTTCTTAATAATTGTACTTCTAAAGAGAAATCGTGGTTAATAAACTCCATAAAAAATCATAACAAAGATAAAAAAAGAGTAAAAGAAGTAATAGCCTTTGTAAAAAACAAAGACGGTTTGGTCTATGCCGAAAACAAAATGCAAGCTTTTCAACAAGAAGCCTTGTTACTTTTACAAAATTATCCTCAATCTGAATATAAAGATGCTTTGATAAAGATGGTGAATTATGTAATTGAAAGAAAAATATAATTTTTTTTCAGTCACAATCCCTTTGAAAATAAGGGTTTTTAAATAATATCAAAAAAATATTTTATATCGTGCAACCTTTTTTTAAGTTATTGCGTCTATGCTAATAGAACACTTTAATTAATCTAAATATCAAAGAAGTCTAATAATCTAAAATGAAAGTAATCAACTTACATCAAGAGGAAAAAGAATTAATCAACTTAGCGGTTAGCAATAACCGTCAAGCACAACAGTTGATATATTCTAAATTTGCTCCAAAAATGTTAAGTGTTTGCAGACAATATGTCAAAGATTTACAACACGCAGAAGATTTGATGATTACAGCTTTTATGAAAGTGTTTTCCAATTTGAAAAATTTTGAACACAAAGGGAGTTTCGAAGGTTGGATTAGACGTATTATGGTAAACGAGTGTATTTCGTACATCAGAGCACACAAAAAAGTTAGTTTTCTTGAGGACGAATATTATACAGAAGAAAGTTTTAATAATATAGAAAGTAATTTTAGTGTAAATGATATTCAGTTTCTCATTGACAGTTTGCCAGAAGGATACAAAATGATTTTTAATCTTTATGCTATAGAAGGATACAAACATCAAGAAATTGCAACAATGTTAGGAATCAATGAGGGAACTTCTAAATCGCAATTGTCTCACGCTAGAAAAATGTTGCAAGAACAAATAATTAAGTTAAAAAATTACAGTAATGGAACCGAATAAGATAGAAACCATTTTCAGAAACCAGCTCAATCAGCGAGAAATTATACCTAACGAAAATGCTTGGGACAGATTAGACGCGATGCTTACAGTTGCAGAAGAAAATAAACCAAAAAGCAGTTTTGTATGGCTATATATTGCAGCAAGCATCATAGGCTTTATTTTTATTGGCGCAATTTTTTTAAGCCAAACCGAAGAGGTAATTGATCTAAAAAGAAACAGTGTTGTAATAGAAAACAAAACGATAGAATCACCAACCGAAATTACTATTCCTGAAAAAGTGATAGTTTCTCAACCACAAACTATTCAAAATGATGCTATTGCTTCTACAACAAACAATAAACAAATTAAATCAAGTTTTAAAAAAGTAACACTAACTGAAAAGGTTTCAATCATCAACAATCAAAACAATCAAAACAATCAAAATCAAATTGCAGAAAATTCTAAGAAATTAGAACCTTCCCAAAAAACAGAAATTCAAAACATTGAGAAATCAATAAACAACACACCACAACAAATCGTTGCTAATGTTGAGCAGGCTACTCTAAATAAAGACTTAAATTCTAAAGTAAAAGTAGATGCAAGTATGTTATTGTCTCAAGTTGATGGAGAATTAGAACTTTCTTTTAGAGAAAAAGTAATAAAAAAAATAGATAAAAATTATAAATCTGTGAAAGTGGCTTTGGCCAATCGCAATCAACAATAAATCATTAATCAAATTTAAATCTAAACATTATGAGAAATTTTACCATTTACTTAGCAGGATTCCTATGCCTATTTTTAACAAAAGTTTTTGCACAAGACCAGAAACAAAATAGCGAACAAGCGGTTCAAACCTTTGAATCAAGAGCAAAACAAATTGCTTCAAAAATAGAAAGCATTACAAAAGACGAGAAAGCAGCTTTGAAACAAGAAGTTGAAGCAGTCAATCAAGAACTTGAAAAAGGATTGATTACAAAAGAACAAGCGGACGACAAAAAAATGAAATTGGCCAACGAAAGAGCAAAAACAATCGAATTTAAAGTCGCTCAAGCACAAGATGAACTAAAAGATTTGGTTCAACAAAAAGTAGAAGGAAAAATAAAAGAACAAGATTCTACTAGAACTTTTGTTTTCCGTTGGGATGGAAAAAACAAAAAAACAAAAGACGATAGTTCTGGAGAAAAAAGAACTACCTCTCAATTGGTTTTTGCTACAGGATTTAATAATTTGGTAACAGACAATGCAGTTGTACATTCTGATTTTAAATACTTAGGATCACACTTCTACGAATGGGGTTTGAGTTACAGTACCCGAATTTTGAAAAATAATAATTTACTTCATGCAAATTATGGTATGTCATTGATGTATAATAATTTGAGACCAACAGACAGTCGTTTTTTTGTAGAAAACGGAAAACAAACTAATCTTGCAGTTAATGGATCCAATTTGGAAGATTCTAGATTCAGAAATGTTTATTTAGTAGTTCCAGCACATTTAGAATTCGATTTTACTAAAAAAGAAATCAAAAACGATAAAACTATTTTTAGAACACATGAAAGTTTCCGAATGGGATTTGGTGGATATGCAGGAGTAAATGTAAAATCGAAACAAATTTTAAGTTATGAGGATGCTTCAGAAAACGATGTTACTCAAAAAACAAAAGGGAATTTTAATGTAAATGACTTTATATATGGTGTTAGTGCTTACATTGGTTATGATGAAGTAAGTTTGTATGCAAAATATGATTTAAACCCAATGTTCAAAAACAATGCAGTTGATCAAAACAATATTTCACTTGGAGTTCGTTTTGATTTTAATTAAAATCAAGAAACCTTCATTTTATTTTTTACAAACCCTTTTGGAGTTTCAATCTCCGAAAGGGTTTTTTACATAAAAAACTTTGTAACTTTGTTGATTAGAATTAAGTAAAACAAAACTTTGATTTCAAAAGCCACTATAGATACCGTTTTCGAAACCGCTCGAGTAGAAGAGGTTATTGGCGATTTTGTACAACTCAAACGCGCAGGTTCAAATTTTAAAGGGTTAAGCCCTTTTTCTGACGAACGTTCACCATCATTTATGGTTTCGCCAGTCAAGCAAATCTGGAAAGATTTTAGTTCAGGAAAAGGCGGTAATGCAGTTGCTTTTTTAATGGAACATGAGCATTTTACCTATCCAGAAGCCATTCGGTATTTGGCCAAAAAATACAATATCGAAATTGAAGAAACTGAGCAAACACAAGAAGAAAAAGCCAATACTGATGTTCGAGAAAGTATGTATCTTGTTTCGGAGTTTGCCAAAAACTATTTTCAAGATATTTTATTAAATTCAGACGAAGGCAAAGCAATAGGATATTCATATTTTAAAGAACGTGGTTTCAGTGCTGAAACTATCAAGAAATTTGCTTTAGGATATTCGCCAGAAGTTTGGGATGCATTCTCAAAAGAAGCTTTAGGGAAAGGCTATAAACTCGAATATCTTGAAAGCACAGGACTTACCATTGCAAAAGAAGAGAAACTCATAGATAGATTTAGAGGTCGTGTTATGTTTCCTATACAAAGTATGTCGGGACGAATTTTGGGTTTTGGTGGAAGAATATTAACTAACGATAAAAAAGCAGCCAAATATCTCAATTCACCTGAAAGTGAAATCTATCATAAAAGTAAAGTATTGTATGGTATTTTTCAAGCCAAACAAGCCATTGCAAAACAAAATAATTGTTATTTAGTCGAAGGATATACTGATGTCATTCAGTTCAATCAAACAGGTATAGAAAATGTTGTTGCATCATCTGGAACAGCTTTGACACCAGATCAAATTAGATTAGTCAATAGATTAACCAAAAATATAACTGTTCTTTATGATGGAGATGCTGCTGGACTTCGAGCTTCTATTCGAGGAATAGATTTGATTCTAGAAGAAGGTATGAATGTTCGAGTGTGTACTTTTCCTGAAGGAGAAGATCCTGATAGTTTTGCCAGAAAAACACCACTCGAAGATTTGATTAAATATCTTGACGAAAACTCAAAAGACTTTATAC
The DNA here is from genome assembly GCA_043744095.1 of Flavobacterium sp. Lineage (GTDB taxonomy): Bacteria > Bacteroidota > Bacteroidia > Flavobacteriales > Flavobacteriaceae > Flavobacterium. The sequence goes on along the minus strand of JAYTVI010000227.1, from coordinate 21,360 downwards.
AATTCAAAGCATCACTATTAATAAATGAAGCAAAGAATGATCCTATAAAAAAAGCCGATTTGATTCGGGATATGGTCACTAGTATTTCTAAAATTCCAGACAGAATAAAAAGAGAAATCTATATACAAGAATGTTCTCGCATAATGGATATTTCCGAGCAAGTTTTGCTCAACACATTAGCACAACTGGTTCAAAAAGACTTTACAGAAGCTGGAAAAAAATTAAAACAAGACCAAAAAGCTTTTGAAGTTGTAAAAAATGAGACTGCTCTTACTGTAGAAAAAGTAGATGTACTGTATCAATTAGAACGAAAAATTATCGAAATCTTACTTCTTTACGGAAACAGTATAGAAGAATTTGAAGATGTACTTTTAAAAACCAATGAAGAAGGCGAAATAGAAAATATCGTCGAGAAAAAAGAATATAAAGTGTATCAACGTATTTATTTGAGTTTGCAAGAAGATGAGGTTCAATTGGCCAATCCTTTGTTTCGTGATATCTACAACCATTTGATTTCATTTTACAATCAAAATGAAACTTTTCAGATAGAGCAATACCTAATGCAACTTGAGCCTGAATTTGCTCAAGAAGTAACCGATATTTTGATGCTCGAAGAACAACAAACACTCCATAATTGGGAAGGTCAACATATTATTGTAAAACAAAAAGACCAAACTATTGGTCAATATGTTTCAGAAACAATTCTAACAATGCGTTGGTTTCTTGTAGATAGAATTATCGAAGAGTTAAAAGGATCAATATCGTCTGAACCAGATTCAGACAATACAGAACCATTATCCATGGCAATGGATTATTATAAACTGATAAATTCGTTTTCGAAAAAATTAGGTAGAGTAATGTCTCGCTATAACTAAACTATTTCTAGGGTTTTTGCTTTATTTACCAAATCTACAAGATTAGTCACATTAAGTTTGGTTAACAATCTCAATTTGTAAGTACTAATTGTTTTTTCGTTCAATCCTAAAATTGTCGAAATCTCATTGTTCTTTTTACCATTACTAAGGTAACGCAATACTTCTATCTCACGATTAGATAGTTTTCTGTACAAACGTTCGCTTTTGTTTTGTTTTGCAATAAGAGCAAGGTTTCTTTTGAGTTGGTCATTCATAATAATCTGACCTTGATTCACCTTAGTAATAGCAATACCAAGAGTTTCTAGTTTTGAAGTTTTGTGCACATAACCAGAAACACCAGCCTTTATAGCATTTGGAGCATAAACCTGTTCGGTATAACTGCTAAAGATTATTACTTTGGTTTTTGTATAGTTCTTTATTACAGCTTTCAATTCATAGATACTTGCAAGACCATCTAAATCTAAATCTAGAATTAGAATGTCAATATCTTTTGTGTAAAGCACATCTTTTACCATCGAGAAATTTCCAACATTAGCAACAATGCTAATATCTGAGTGATCTTTGAAGTAAGATTTTACACCAAAATGTACAACTGGATAATTATCGGCTAAACAAACTTTAATCATAATGTTAATTTTTTAAGAATTGTTTTATAGAATTAGGGACTGTAAATTTAACTAATAAAATAATACAAATTCAAATTTATTAGATAAAAAGCCATTATCCTCGTTGAACTATACAAACTGGTATAGCATTCATTTTGTGTTGGTTACTTTTGTTAAGTCTCAAGTATATTTCAAAAACATCTTTTTTTCTTCCAGAAAAGTCATTTACGGTTTTTCCAGCTTCTTTTTCCAACATTGCCCATTCAAGTTCGTCATAACTTGCACCAAGTTGCTCTTCATCAGATCTATCATCACCAAATAATCCATCTGTTGGTGCAGCATTTAAAATAGTTTGAGGAACATTTAAATAGTTTCCTAAAGCATATACATCCGATTTCATTAAATCAGCAATTGGACTCAAATCTACACCACCATCACCATATTTTGTATAAAATCCCACACCAAAATCCTCTACTTTGTTTCCAGTTCCAGCAACCAACAATCCATTTATTCCAGCAAAATAATACAAAGTAGTCATTCTCAAACGTGCTCTAGTATTTGCTAAGGACAAATTTACTTTGTACTCGTCAATAGTTACAGGAACTTGTTTTTTAAAATCTTCAAAAACTGAAGTCAAATTTGCTTCAATATTACTCACATTAGAAAAGCGCTTTTTCAATTGCTCAATATGTTCACGACCACGAGATACATGACTTTCGGCTTGGTGAATTGGCATTTCTACACACAAAACCTTAAATCCTGTCTGTGCGCACAAAGTTGAGGTTACAGCCGAATCAATTCCGCCAGAAATACCAACTACAAAACCATTAACTTTAGCATTTTCGGCATAGGTTTTCAGCCAGTTTACGATTTGAAGATTAACTTCTTCTATATTTAAAGTGCTTTTTTTAGGCATATTTTTAGAAAATTTAAAATACAGCAATGTATATTTGCAAAAATAATAAAATAAATTTATTTCCCTCTGGGACAATTGTTAATACTGAAAATCAGAAGCCATTTCCTGCTGTACGCTATATCTTTCTTGTCTTGAACTTGTTTCAAGATCTTGAAACAAGTTCAAGACAAGAAAGGATGCCGCTTCCATCAGGGCTAAAAAACAAATAATGAAAAAAACTTTTTTCTTTTTTTTGATGCTCATCACCATAAGTTCTTGCAATCAAAAAAGCAAAACAGAACAAGCTGTAGAAGCAATTCCTGTAGCTTTAAAAGTCAATCGATTTGACAAAGCCTTCTTCGAAACCAATCCAAATAATTTAGCACAGCTCAAACAAGAATACCCTTTTTTCTTCCCACAAGGCAATGACGATAAAGTCTGGATGGAAAAAATGCAAAACCCACAATGGCGAGAATTATATGCAGAAGTTGAAAAAAAATATTCCGATTTTGCAACCGAAACCACACAACTAGAAGAACTATTCAAACACATCAAATATTATTTTCCAGAAACCAAAACACCCAAAGTATATACAATTATCTCCGAAATGGATTATAATAACAAAGTAATCTATACTCAAGATATGCTAATTATTTCCTTAGAATTATATCTTGGCAAAGACCATAAGTTTTACCAGTTTCCCGACTATTTAAAACAAAATTTCGAGCAAAGTCAAATAATTCCAGATGTTGTTACTAGTTTTTCTCAAACAAGAATAATTCCAGCTACAGACAAAACGTTACTTTCAGAAATGGTTTATGCTGGGAAACAATTGTATCTTAAAGATTTAATGTTGCCAGAAAACAACGATGCTGACAAAATAGGATACAAACCAGAACAAATAAAGTGGTGTCAAGAAAATGAAAGCTATATGTGGCGCTATTTTATAGAAAAAGAATTGTTGTATGCCAATGATTCTAAATTGGCTTCACGATTTATCAATCCAGCACCGTTTTCAAAATTTTATTTAGAAATCGATAACGAATCTCCTGGAAGAGTTGGTGCTTGGATAGGTTGGCAAATTGTACGTTCATTTGCAACCAACAACACTGCAGTTTCTAACAAACAATTATTGGCAATGGATGCAAAAGAATTATTTGAAAAATCAAAATACAAACCCCAAAAATAATGGCAAATACAATTACTTCAGAAATAAAATTTATAGTTGAACTAGACCAAAATAGAGTTCCAGAAAAACTAACTTGGACCGCACAAGATGGCGGAGTTGATGCCGAAGAAGCAAAAGCTATGATGCTTTCTATTTGGGACAGCAAAGCCAAAGAATCTTTGCGTATAGATTTATGGACTAAAGATATGCCAGTAGACGAAATGAAATTGTTTTTTCATCAAACACTAGTTGCAATGGCAGATACTTTTAATCGTGCGACAAATGATGAAAAAATGACTGCAACTATGAAAGATTTTTGTGATTATTTTGCCGAGAAATTAGAGTTGAAATAGTTATAAATGTTCTTTTTTATTGGATAAATTTATTGTCCATAAATTTATCCAATAAAAACATAACACCACAAATAGAATATATATTGCTTTTATAATCAGTTTCATTTGTGAATTTTAGTTAAATTTTATAATATTGTTTTAGTAAAATAAAATACTTTATTAAAAAAGATTTTTAATTTTTATTGGTCTCAAATTAAAGTTAAAACTCTGCCTGTCGGCAGACAGTTATGCACTTTAGAGCATCTTGCTTTAGCTTCAAAAATATTTTTTGCCACAGATTAACAGATTTCAAAATAGATTTATAATCTGTGAATCTGTGGCAAATTTTACAAATTTTATTAATCTTGCTATGCAGGCTTTCAGACTGCTAAACCAAACAATGGACTTTTAGTCCATAATTGTTTATTTGACTGAAGTTTCATCTAATTTTTTCAATATTTTCCCTAAGCAACCCTCTATTAGTGAATTAGAAGTTTGATTAATGTTAATATTGTCAAGTAGTTTATTTGATTTAGGTTGGTTGGGATAATCCCATAATGATTTTTTAGTGTTTTTCAGAAACTTTCCAATTACATGTTCCGAAAAAACAACCTCTTGCTTGTTCAGGTCGATTATTTCTACAAAAACTTCGCTTTCATTTTTTCCTGCTATTTCTTTTTGATATAACTGTATACCAGCCATATCACTTCTGTTTTTTTTAGCAACAACATTTATAAAATAATCATAACCTGTTCCTTGTTTCAAATCTTTCAAAACCGATTTAGGAGCATTATAATAAGATTTTTGCGCAATAAGCAGTCCTTTTTCATTTTTGATATACGAAAAACGATTGGCTAATTTTTTACTAAAAAAAGTGGTAGTTGTTGTAGTCAATATATCACTTTTTTCTGTCGGACAGTCTAATTCGTTCAATAACCATTTTCCAGTTCTAAAATCAACACCAGTTTTTGTTTTAGAATCAACAAAAAGATACGTATCAGTTTTGCAAGATGTTGCAAAATGAAGTATAATCAGGTAGATGAAATATTTTTTTGAAATCATTATTTTTTACTCTACTATCAACTTTGAGCTGTAACTTTTATTTTCGTTAGTAGTAATTTTTGCAATATACAACCCTTTTGATAAATTATTGGTGCTAATTTTGGTTTGATTAGTATTTAAAATTTGACTAACTATTTTTTTACCAACGACATCAAAAAGCTCTAATGTGCCATTTTCAAAAGCAGTATTTTTGATTGTAACAGTGAAGTTACCATTCGTAGGATTAGGAAATATAGAAAATTCAATTTCTTTGAAAGACTCATTAACCAAAGGATTTGGCTCAAAGTGGGCAATGAAAATATTTTGTATAACTCCGCCATTATTTTCTAATTCTGTATCGTAAGCTGTTTTGTTAGGTTGGTAGCAATTAGGTGTTGTTAACCCAGTTGTACTAGAGGTACTACCAACTACAAAAAAATTGGCGTTGTTGTAAGGATGCATAGTCAAATTATACTCTAGTTTATTGCCTCCATAATAAGTACCCCATATTTTTTGTCCTAGGTTGTTGAACTTACAAATAAAACCATTTTGTATTCCTGACAAATTGCTTTGAAATGCACCAGATGTAGTATAGTTGCTGTGCAATCGTGTTGTGCCAGACAAATACAAACCTCCATTATCATCAATATTTATATTTGTAGAAGCATTACTTCCTCCGTTTGCTGGATAACCCGTGTTTAAACCACAAATAGTACCCCAATCTCTAGTTCCATCCTCTGAAAATTGAACCAAATAGGGAGAAATTTCTAAACCCGCACTTTCTTGAAAAGTACCTGGTGTAGCTATTAAACTACCGTTTCCATCACCCGAAAAATAAACTTTATCTTGATACGATTTTATAGAGTTTGCGCTAGAACTATTATAACCTGCATAATAAGTACCCCATAATCGTTGACCTTCAACAGAAAATTTAGCTAAAAAAGTAGTAATACAATTTAGTTGTGTTGGTTGGTATCCATTAGAGGTGCCATAATAATTGTTGTCAACTTCATTGAGACAAGTATAGCTATTGCCTCTAGCATAAAGTGCCGTTCGAGTGGCGTTTAAGGCCAATATGTAACTTCCTGGATTGTTATTATAATAAGTTGCCCAAATTCTATTACCATCATTGTCGAATTTAGCAATAATTTGATTTGATTGCTCTTTTTGGGGTTGGAATGTTCCTATAGTGCCTAAATTATAACTAAAAGCATATCCAGCTAAATAAAAATTATTTTCTTTGTCGTGAGCTATAATAAGTCTGTTATCAAGACCATAATTATCATTTAAAAAATAAACATTTCCATCATTGTTTGCGCCACCGTAATAAGTACTCCAATCGAGTGTGCCATTTGGTGTGAAACGTGCTATAAAAAAATCGGCGGTACCATTCAAACTAGTTTGAGCGGCATTTGTAGTAGCAATGTTGGTTGCACTTGTAGTTCCCCCAGCTATATAGATGTTGTTCGCTCCGTCAATGTCTATGCTCGAAATATTATCAATTGCATTACCACCAAAATAGGTTGCCCAAGTAAGTTGCCCTAAAGCATTAAACTTGGCAATAAACCCATCCGATTCGCCACCGCCAAAAGTGGTTTGATGTGTGTTTGGTGTTGATAATTTGGGTTGCGTAGTACTATTACCGTTAACAAAGACACCCACAATATATAGATTTCCTAGTTTGTCTGCTTTAGAGTCTTGGAGAAAAAAACGTTCATCACCAAAATAAGTACCCCAACTGCGTTGAAAAGAAGAATTTTGTGCAAATGTTGAAAAGCTTATTAATAAAAAAAGAATTTTATTTTTCATAATAATTGGTATTAATAAAGACAGATGACGAAAGTCATCTGTCTTTTAGATTAATTATTGAATAGTTACCGTATATATTGGGGCTGCTAAAGTGCCTGAATTTGTATAACTTGCAGTCCAACCATTACTAGTTATCGAAGATAGTAAGCCTGAGCTAGGTATACCAACACTTTTGGAGTTTACACCAAGTGTCACTTTTATTTTATAGAAAACTTGAGTGTCACCTACAAACCACGCTCCAAAACTCGTTACTAAAGTACTACTGGTTGCTGAACTGGCACGTTCCCAAGTGGTAATTACAGGAGAACTAGAGGGTGAATTAAAAGGAAATCGAGTCGTACTTCCAGTGTTAACTAGAGTGTATGTGCCGAATGGAGGTACAGTAATAAATCCAAAAGGTTTAGTTGCGAACCTAGGATATGCTCCTGAAGTAGTATTTGAAGTTTGTAAATCTTCAATTATAACAGAACTTGCTGTCAAATTAATTAATTTAAATGTCTTTTGTGCTTGTATTTGCATCCCGCATACTAACAAAGCTAATAAAACTATTTTTTTCATTTTTTATAGTGTTAAAATTAAAAATCCTCAAAAAAAATATAATCTTCATAATTGGTTGGAGAGATAGTATTCCTCACGTACCTAACTTGCCAATGCCCAATAGCATTTGTTTGTGTTGTAGGATTTGAAGGACCTATTGGTCCGCCTTGTGGTGCCGATGTAGACCCTAAACCAAAAATAAGATTGTTGAAAGATTGTGAAGCAGCATAAGTGCTGTTCCACATTGTAACTCCAGTTAAAGTTGTTGCAGTACCAATAGCGCCATAGCGTGTCCAATTTAAAGAACCAGGAGCAGAAATTATTTCTGGTACTGATATTGGGTATGTATAGAAAGGGAATTTAGTTATACTCAAATTATTTTCTAATGTATAACCTTGACCAGAAAGTAATGCAAATGAAAATCCAGAACAAGTAGGAAAAGTACCAATATCTGATTTTGTTTTAATACCATAAATTTTGACAGTTACACTAGAAAAGTTATAAATAATCAATTTCTTTTGAGAAAAACCAGTTGCAAAAACAAGTAGTAAAAGTGTTAAAAATATCTTTTTCATCTTGTCTTTTCGCTTTGGTTATACAGTTGCGATAATCTTTTAGAGTATTCGTTTAGGGCAAAATAAACCAATATATCGTTAGAGGTTGCTTTATTAGCTTCAACATCATTTTGGTTTATTCCTAGTTCTTTTAGTAATGCAATTGCTTGGTTTTGCACTTCAAGATTGACTTGCGTACTGTTTTTGTGCGACACACCAGTATTGTTTTCAGCTTTAGACTCATAAAAATCTTTTAAAGCACTCTCAAAACTTAACATTCTAGCCGTTTTTACAACAGTGCTTTTTGCTTCTTGTTGTATTTCGGGTTTTTCGTCGTTGTTGCTACAAGATAACAACAACATTACTGATAAGAAGACACCAGTAAAAATAAAATTTAATTTTTTCATTGTGTTTCAATATCCACGCTACAATGGACTCTTTTTTAGTTAAGTAGCACTAAAATTACAAAAAAAATGATTCCATTATACATTTTATGTAATCGTTCCTTACTTTTTCTTGAATAAATCAAAGTTTTTCAAGTGTTTTTTACTAGGCAACGAGAATAATCGATTTTCATAATTTTAGTATCTCCCAAAATTTATACTTAATTTCTTGTTCCTATCCCAATTAATCAATATGTTTTTACAATTGTTCGATATTTTGCTATCTTTGAAAAAAAAAGCGATGACAACCATCTCAAAAAACCTAAGAAAACTGCGAGAAAAAAATACCAACTATATGCAAAAAGATATTGCAGATTTGTTGGGTATAAAACAAAGCACATACTCTACTTGGGAAAGTGGAGAAAATGATGTAAAAAGTGAATACATACCCAAGTTAGCCGAACTTTTTGGAGTGGAAATAAAAGATTTGTTTGAAACAGTTTCTACTAAAATTAAAATTAATCAAAAAAATACAGATAATAAAGACAACTCGATAAACGGACTTATTTTTGTAGTTGCTGACGAAAAATCTATCAATAAAATAGTTTCGGTTTTGAAAGAAAATGTAAGTCAAAAATAAAGCTCAAAAATTTAAGTCGTAGTTTTTCTAAAACGCACTATTATTCTTAAAAACCTCCTGATTTACTTCGTCAATATAAGTTAGTAACTCTACTTTTCCTGTTTGTTCTGTAGCAGAGCTCACAAAATAAGGTGGCATTTCTGCCCAATTGTTGGCAAAGAGTTTCTTTTTGTAGGCTGCAACATGAGAATCGATTTTTACTTTACTAATCTTGTCGGCTTTGGTGAAAATAATACAAAACGGTATTTCGCTTTCACCCATATATTCCATAAACTCTAAATCTATATTTTGTGCTTCGTGACGAATGTCTATCAATACAAATGCACAAACTAGTTGTTCTCTTTTTTCAAAATAATCTGTAATAAATTGTTGAAAAACCGATTTGGTTTTTTTAGAAACTTTGGCATAACCATAACCTGGCAAATCAACAAGAAACCAGTTGTTGTTGATTTTAAAATGATTGATTAGTTGCGTTTTTCCTGGTCTTCCTGAGGTTTTTGCTAAATTCTTGTGATTGGTCAACATATTTATCAAGGATGATTTCCCTACATTTGACCTTCCTATAAAAGCATATTCTGGCAAAAAATCTTTCGGACATTTGTCTACTTCAGAGTTGCTAATAATAAATTCTGCGGTATTAATTTTCATATAATAATTTTTTTGCTTCTTCAAAAAGTTGTGGAATATCCTTCATTAAAATTTTCCAAATTAAAATATCATCTACCGAATCATAAGAATGAATCACTTTATTTCTTAAATCAACAATTATTCTAGCATAAGAAATAGAAATGTTTGGATTTATTTTCAAAAGCTTAGAAGTTGCTTCTCCAATAATTTCAATTTCTCTTTCTACAGCTCTACGTTTTGTTTTATTAGATAAGTATTCCTCTAAAACTCTTTTAGATTCTAAATGTTCATCTATAGAATTTATAGATTCAATAATATCAAGTAGCAATTTTTTCTCTTCTCTACTGGTCATAGAAGTTGAATTTTGCTTTCATTAATACTTTCAATTAAATATGGGTTTTTTAAAGTTTTTTCAGCAACTAAATCTACAGATTTATTTAAAAGTGTTTGCAAATCATACAACAAACCAAAATAATTATTTGTATATGCTTCATAATCCATATCTTCTGAAAAAGAATACAGAAAATCAACATCACTTTTTTCGGTTGCTTTGTTTGTTACACTACTACCAAATAAGAATGCTCTTTTTACACCATATTTTGCAAAAAGTTCTTTTATCTGAGGTAGTTTGTTTTCTATTTGCTTTTCCATGATTTTCTATAATTCACTCTTTTGTAGCCAAGCAAACATAAGTTCGTTAAATTGATTAGGATGCTCCATCATTGCTGCGTGCCCACATTTATCTATCCAATATAAAGCAGAATGGGGTAATAATTTATGAAATTCTTCTGCTACATCTGGTGGTGTTACCATATCGTTTTTTCCCCAAATGATACAAGTTGGCACGTGCATTTTTGGCAAATCTTTAGCCATATTATGACGAATTGCACTTTTGGCAATAGTAAGTGTTTTTATCAATTTGATACGATCATTTGCCATCGAATAAACTTCGTCTACAATTTCTTTGGTGGCTATTTTTGGGTCATAAAAAACCGCTTCTGCTTTCTTTTGAATATAATCATAATCACCACGTCTAGGATAACTGTCACCCATAGCACTTTCATAAAGCCCTGAACTTCCGGTAATTATAAGTCCAAGCATTTTTTCAGGATACATTTTGGTATGGTACAATGCAATATGTCCTCCAAGCGAATTGCCTAGTAAAATCACTCTATCGAACCCTTTGTAGGTAATAAAATCTTTAACATATTTCGCAAAAGCTTTCACATTGGTTTTTAAAATGTTCTGAGTATAAATTGGCAACTCTGGTATTACAACTTTATAACCTTTGTTTGGGAAATAATTTACAACACCATCAAAATTACTCAAACCACCCATTAGTCCGTGTAGAATAATAATAGGTGTTCCTTCTCCAGCCTCAAAATAAGTGTATTTGCCTTCTTTTTTTAAAACGTGTTCCATTTGTTGATTTGGCTTTTCATATCGCCACAAATATATGATTTTATAGCTAAACTAGAATCTTTCCTACGATTTTTAAAAACACAAAACAGTTTTAAATTTTTTAATCCAAAAAATTTTTCAATCTTTCTTGATTTTCAATTTAAAGACAAAATAGTATCAAATCTTTAATATTATAATTAAATCTATCCCAATTTTAAATAATATTTTGAAGGAATCAACATTTCTTAACAATTTGTTAAATAAGTAATTGGCTAATTAATTCAAGTAGCTATTGAATTGTGTGTTAAAGTGGTAAAACTTATTAACAAAGTGGTATAATGTGGTAAAATGTGGTGATAATTTTTATATTTTTGCTCAAATCATTTTTTAAAACCATTTTTTTTGAATTCAATAGTAGGAACATATGAATGTAAAGTCGATGCCAAAGGAAGGTTGCTCATTCCAGCGCCTTTAAAAAAGCAATTGACTGCTTCTCTTCAAGACGGCTTTGTCTTGAAACGTTCTGTTTTTCAGCCTTGTTTAGAATTGTATCCAATACAAGAATGGAATTTGATGATGCAAAAAATCAACAAGCTCAATCGTTTTGTTAAGAAAAATGACGATTTCATTCGTCGTTTTACAGCCGGGGTTAAAATGGTTGAGATAGATAATCTAGGACGACTATTAATACCAAAAGATTTGGTGGTTTTTGCTTCAATTTCTAAAGATTTAGTTTTATCATCAGCGGTAAATATTGTTGAAATTTGGGATAAAGATTTGTATGAAAAAGCTATTGATGATTCTGTTATAGATTTTGCTGATTTGGCCGAAGATGTAATGGGTAATGTAAATGATGATGATAATGGAATATCATAATCCTGTATTGCTTCAAGCTTCTGTTGAAGGTTTGAATATAAAACCCGACGGAGTTTATGTCGATGTAACTTTTGGTGGTGGTGGTCACTCTACAGAAATTCTCAAACAATTAGGTCCAAACGGAAAACTATTTGCTTTTGATCAAGACGAAGATGCTTTGGCAAATACTATCAATGATGAAAGATTTGTTTTAATAAATGAAAATTTCAGATACATCAAACGTTTTTTGCGCTTTCACAATATAAAAAGTGTAGACGGAATATTGGCTGATCTTGGAGTTTCTTCTCATCAATTTGATGTTGCTGAAAGAGGTTTTTCGACACGTTTTGAAGCCAATCTCGATATGCGAATGAATCAAAAAAGTGAATTGAGTGCATATAATGTTGTAAACGAATATGACGAAGCCAATCTAAGACGTGTTTTTTTAGATTATGGTGAGTTAAAAAATGCTCCAGCTATTGCAAGAACTATACTTACAGCAAGGGAAGAAGGTCCAATTAAAACTACTGATGATTTAAAATTTGTTTTGAGTCGTTTTTTGCCAGCTCATATAAGCAATAAAATTTTGGCTCAAATGTATCAAGCTATCAGAATTGAGGTCAATCAGGAAATGGAAGTATTAAAAGAATTTTTAACACAATCATTAGAATTGTTAAATCCCAACGGAAGGTTAAGCGTTATTTCATACCATTCATTAGAAGACAGATTAGTAAAACGATATATCAAAAACGGAATGTTTGTAGGCGAACCAGAACGTGATTTTTATGGAAATTTTTCAGTGCCATTCCTAACAATAGGAAAACTAATTGTTCCTGATACTACCGAGATAAAAATAAACAACAGAGCACGAAGTGCAAAATTAAGAATTGCAGAAAAAAGAGCCTAATGAAGAATGGAGTTTATAGCATATTAAAAGCAAGGTTTTTAATCAATGAAGATGCAAATGCAGCCAAAAATTGGCGATTTATTCTCTTTATTATTTTGCTTGCTATAATTATGATTGCAAACACACAAAATTATGAGCGTAAGGTTTTTAGAATAATTGCTTTGACTAATGAAGTAAAAGAATTAAGGTCTGAATTTGTAGATAGAAGATCAGAATTAATGAAACTCAAAATGGAATCAACAGTTTCTGAAAAAATGGTGGTAAAAGAAATTTTCCCATCATCGGTTCCGCCAACAAAAATTAAAGTAAAAAAAGTAGAAGAAACCAGTTTCTTTAAAAAATTATGGCAGTAGAAGATAAATACATCACTTATCGAATCTATTTAGTAGCATTTTGCATCTTTATGATGGCAATTGCTGTTGTCATAAAGTTAACAAACATTCAGTGGGTTCAGGGCGATGCTTATAGAAAACTTGCCAAAGAAAGAACAGTTAGAAATTTTGTAATTCCGGCCAATAAAGGAAATATTTATTCAGCAGATGGAAGTTTGTTGGCGACTTCAATTCCAAATTATACCATTCGTTTTGATGCTGTTGCACCAAAAGCAGAAGCATTTGATAAAAATGTAAAATCATTATCAGATTCATTAGGGTTATTATTAGGAAAATCGAATAGTAAATTTCAATCTGATATTAGAAAAGCAAGAGCCAATAAAAATCGTTATTTTTTGATTGCTAGAGATTTGAGTTATACCGAATATATCAAGATAAAAAATTTCCCACTCTTTAATTTAGGAGCATACAAAGGAGGAATAATTACAGAACAACAAACCGTAAGAGAACATCCAATTGGTAAAATCGCAGAAAGAACGATAGGTTATGAAAGACTTACTCCAAATGGTAAACCTGATGGAAAAGGAATTGAATGGGCATTTAGAAAATATTTAAATGGTAAAGACGGAAAAATTCTAAAGCAAAAAATTGCTCAAGGGCAATGGAAACCCATTAGAGATATCAATGAAGTTGATCCTCAAGATGGATATGATATAATCTCAACATTAGATGTTTATATTCAAGATATTGCGCACCATGCTTTGTTAAAACAATTACAATTATACCAAGCAGATCACGGTTGTGTTGTAGTTATGGAAACCAAAACAGGGCAAATCAAAGCGATTTCTAATTTAGGAAAATCTAAAGATAGTACTTATTACGAAACAACAAATTACGCAATTGCTGAATCTCACGAACCAGGTTCAACCTACAAACTAGCAGATTTAATGTCGCTTTTAGAGGATAAAAAAGTAGATACAAGTGCAGTTTTTGATACTCACGGCGGAATTATTACCTATTCTGGCAAAAAAGTAAGAGACTCTCACGAAGGTGGATACGGAAAAATTTCTTTAGGAAGAGGTTTTGAAGTTTCATCTAATACTGTTTTGGTTCAAGCCGTTTATAACAATTATAAAAACGATCCTGCTCAATTTGTCAATCATCTAAATGCTTATGGATTAAACAAACCATTAGGGTTACCAATAAAAGGAGAAGGAATTCCTTTTGTTCCTCAACCAAGTGACAAAAGATGGTCAAATATTTCTTTGCCTTGGATGGCTTTTGGATATGGAGTTTCTATTACACCTTTACAAACTTTGACTTTTTATAATGCAGTTGCAAATGATGGTGTTATGGTAAAACCTCAATTTGTTTCTGAAATTAAAGAATGGAGCAAAACCATAAAAAAATTCAATACAGAAGTTATCAATCCTAAAGTTTGTTCTAAAGAAACATTGCTAAAATTGAAAGCTGTTTTGGCAAATGTTGTAAAAAAAGGAACTGGTGCAAAGTTGTATTCTAAAGATTTTTCTATGGCAGGAAAAACCGGAACTGCACAAGCCAATTATGCAAAAAATGGTGGGGTTGAGAAACATTATATTTCTTCGTTTGTTGGTTATTTTCCAGCAGAAAATCCCAAATATTCGTGTATTGTAGTGGTTCACGAGCCCAATACTTCTGGAAATAATTATTATGGTGCTGATGTTGCTGGACCTGTTTTTAAAAGAATAGCCCAAAAGATTTTTACCGATGCACCATCAACTAACGAAATAAAAAATTTGAATAAAAAGAATTTTAAACAAGAACATAATTATACTGATTATTATACAAAAGCACAAAAAAAACAAAATCTAATTCCAAATTTAAAAGGAATGTCTGGTATGGATGCAGTAGCATTACTGGGCAATTTAGGTATGAAAGTAAAAGTTATTGGTTTTGGTAAAGTAAAATCGCAATCGTTATTACCAGGTCAAAATATAGATAAAAACACAACCATAATATTAGAGTTATCTTGATAGTTTTAAAAGAAATATTATACAAAGTTGCTATTGAAGCTGTAAAAGGTTCAACAGATATTTGCATCAACAAAATGGATTTTGATTCTAGAAAGATTGTTGCAAAAGATGTTTTTATTGCCATTCGCGGAACGGTTTCAGATGGACATCTATTTATTGAAAAAGCAATAAGTCTTGGTGCTATTGCAATTGTTTGTGATTCTTTTCCTGAAACTATAGTTGATGGAATTACTTATATACAAGTAAAAGATACCAATAAAGCACTAGCTTTTCTTGCGGCCAATTTTTATGGAAATCCATCAAAACACCTCAAACTAGTTGGTGTTACAGGAACAAATGGCAAAACAACAATCGCTTCCTTATTGTTTCAATTGTTTAAAAAGGCAGGATTTAAAGTAGGTTTATTGTCAACTGTCAAAATAATGGTTGATGAAATTGAATACAAAGCAACTCATACTACACCCGATTCTATAACAATAAATTATTATTTAGCAGCAATGTTAGAAGCTGGTGTTGAATATTGTTTTATGGAAGTAAGTTCACACGGAATTCATCAAAAACGAACAGAAGGGTTATTTTTCACTGGAGGTATTTTTACAAATTTATCTCATGATCATTTAGATTACCATAGCAGTTTTGCAGAATATAGAGATGTGAAAAAATCTTTTTTCGACAATTTGCCAAAATCTGCTTTTGCATTATCCAATATTGATGATAAAAATGGTTTGGTAATGTTGCAAAACACAAACGCTAGAAAATTGACTTATGCCTTAAAATCATATTCAAATTATAAAGCACAAATTCTAGAAAATCAATTGTCTGGATTGTTATTAAAAATAAATGATAATGAAGTCTGGGTCAAATTGATTGGCACATTCAATGCTTATAATTTAATTGCAATATATGGCACAGCTGTAGAATTAGGACTCGAAAGTCTAGAAATATTGAGAATAATGTCTGAATTAGAAAGTGTTTCTGGTCGGTTTCAATATATAATTTCTAATGAAAATATTACAGCAATTGTAGATTATGCTCATACACCAGATGCTTTAGATAATGTTCTGAAAACGATAAACGACATTCGAACCAAAAATGAACAACTCATAACAGTAGTTGGTTGTGGCGGTGATCGTGATAAAACAAAACGTCCTAAAATGGCAAATATCGCTTCGACATTAAGCGATAAAGTTATTATTACCTCTGATAATCCAAGAACAGAAAACCCTTCAATGATTATTGAAGAAATGGAAGCAGGAGTAGAACCTCAAAATTACAAAAAAACAATTTCTATTGAAGATAGAAAACAAGCCATAAAAACAGCTTGCCAATTGGCAAAACCAAACGATATTATTCTAATTGCTGGTAAAGGACACGAAACTTATCAAGAAATTCAGGGTGTGAAATATGATTTTGATGATATGCAAATCGTAAAAGAACTATTAGTACAACTTAATAAATAACTTATTAAAAAACTCAAAAAGATATGTTATACTACTTATTTGAATATTTGCACAAGGTTTTAAATGTTCCTGGAACAGGAGTTTTTCAGTATATTACGTTTAGATCTGCTTTGGCAATTTTACTTTCGTTGTCATTATCTACAATTTATGGAAAAAGAATTATTTCTTTTTTAAGAAATCAGCAAGTAGGAGAAACAGTTAGAGAGTTGGGATTGGCAGGGCAAAACGAAAAAGCTGGAACTCCAACAATGGGAGGTTTAATCATCATTTTTGCAACTTTAATTCCAGTTGTACTTTTAACAAAACTCAACAATATTTATATAATATTGTTGGTAGTTACCACACTTTGGATGGGAACTATTGGGTTTATTGATGATTATATTAAAATTTTTAAAAAAGACAAACAAGGTCTTAAAGGTGTTTTTAAAGTTTTCGGACAAGTCGGTTTAGGGCTTATTGTTGGTTCTGTTTTGTATTTACATCCCGGTGTAACAATTAGAAAAGATAAAGTAAAAACAGTAGAAATCAATCAAACCGAAAATGTAATTTCTCAAGCACCAATCGAAGAAAAATCAACTGCGACTACAATTCCTTTTTTCAAAAATAACGAATTTGATTATGCTGAATTAATTTCTTGGGCTGGAGAAGGTTATGATAATTGGGCTTGGATTGTGTTTATTCCAATTGTAATTTTTATCATCACAGCTGTCTCAAATGGCGCAAATCTTACAGATGGAATTGATGGTTTGGCAGCAGGAACTTCTGCTATTTCTGTAGTCGCACTCGGGATTTTTACTTTCGTTTCTGGAAATATAATTTTCTCTAGTTATTTAAACATTATGTATATCCCAAATTCTGGAGAAATGACCGTTTTTATTGCAGCATTTAGTGGAGCATTAATTGGTTTCTTATGGTATAATTCCTATCCAGCAACCGTTTTTATGGGAGATACGGGAAGTTTAACTATAGGAGGTATAATTGCCGTTTTGGCGATTTCTGTTAGAAAAGAAATGCTTGTTCCGTTATTATGCGGAATCTTTTTGGTTGAAAATTTTTCAGTGGTTTTGCAAGTATCTTATTTCAAATATACCAAAAAGAGATTTGGAGAAGGAAGAAGAATATTTCTAATGTCTCCTTTACATCACCATTATCAGAAGAAAGGATATCATGAAAGTAAAATTGTTACTCGTTTTTGGATTGTCGGAATATTACTTGCCATACTTTCTATTGTAACACTAAAATTAAGGTAATGCAAAGATTAGTAATACTTGGTGGTGGAGAAAGTGGCGTAGGAACAGCAATTCTCGGAAAGCAAAAAGGCTACGAGGTTTTTGTGTCTGATTTTGGAAAAATTAAACCCAATTATAAAGAAGTTCTTACTATTAACGGAATCAAATGGGAAGAAGAAACCCATACCGAAAAAAAAATATTAAATGCCGATGTAGTGATGAAAAGCCCTGGAATTCCAGACAAATCACCAATTGTAAAAAAATTAAAAGAAGCAAGCATACCAGTAATTTCTGAAATAGAATTTGCAGCTCCTTTTACAAAAGCAAAAACTATTGGTATTACTGGAAGTAACGGCAAAACTACTACAACTATGTTAACCTTTCATATTCTAAAATCAGCAGGTTTAAATGTTGGTTTGGCAGGAAACATCGGAAAAAGTTTTGCTTGGCAAGTTGCAGAAAATAAGTATGATTATTATGTGCTTGAGTTAAGTAGTTTTCAATTAGATGGTATAATAAATTACAAACCAGAAATAGCAATAATAACCAATATTAGCCCAGATCATTTAGATAGATATGAATATAAATACGAAAATTATATTGCTTCAAAGTTCAGAATTACAATCAACCAAACCAAAGATGATTTTCTCATCTATGACGCAGATGATGAAGCAATTGCAGAATGGTTACAAAAAAATAAAACAAACGCCCAATTAATTCCTTTTTCACTACAAAAACAATTCGAAAAAGGAGCATTTATAAAAGACAACAAAATGGAAGTAAACATCAACGAAGAAGAGTTCATCATGGAAACTGAATATATTGCGCTTGAAGGAAAGCACAATATGAAAAACGCAATGGCAGCAACCTCTGTAGCAAAACTATTGCAAATTCGAAAGGAGACAATCAGAGAAAGTTTGTCTAATTTTCAAGGTGTTGAACATCGTTTAGAGAAAGTACTCAAAATTCAAAACGTACAATACATCAATGATTCTAAAGCAACCAATGTAAATGCAGCTTTTTTTGCATTAGATAGTATGAATGTTCCAACCATTTGGATTGTTGGTGGTGTTGATAAAGGAAATGATTATAGCGAATTAATGTCGCTTGTTCACGAAAAAGTAAAAGCAATTGTATGTCTAGGTGTTGATAATAAAAAAATTATTGATGCTTTTGGTAATGTAGTAGACATGATGATTGAAGTTGATAATATGAATGATGCTGTGAAAATGGCGCAAAGACTTTCAGAAAAAGGCGATGCAGTATTACTATCACCAGCTTGTGCGAGTTTCGATTTGTTTGAAAACTATGAAGATAGAGGACGACAGTTTAAAAACGCAGTTCAGAATTTATAAAAATAAATATTTAAAAAAGTTTCTATAATGAAGCAACTAATAAACAATTTAAAAGGAGATAAAGTAATATGGTCATTCGTGGCATTATTGGCTTTGTTTTCATTTATGCCAGTTTTTAGTGCAAGTAGTAATTTGGCTTATATGGGTCACGGAACAGGAAACACGTTAGGTTATCTTGTCAAACATTTTGCTCACATTTGTATTGGTTTTGCTATTATTTACTGGATTCATAAGGTGCCTTATCATTATTTTAGAGCCATTTCAAAAGTAATGTTACCAGTAGTTTGGTTGCTTTTAGGATACACTTTAGTAAAAGGAACTGTAATCGCAGGCGCAAACGCAAGTAGATGGATACAAGTGCCTTTTATCGGAATTACTTTTCAAACATCAACGTTGGCTTTTATTGTCTTAATGGTTTTTGTTGCTCGTTATCTTTCTAAAAAAAGAGAAACTCCAGTAACCTTCAAAAATTCTTTATGGGAACTATGGTTACCTGTTTTTATTACTCTAATGTTTATTTTACCTGCAAATTTTTCAACTGCTGCATTAATGTTTTCAATGGTTTTGATGCTGGTATTTATAGGTAAATATCCTTTAAAGTACATCGGATTAATTGTAGGATTTGGAGTTCTAGCATTGCTTTTATTTGTGCTGCTTAGTAGAGCTTTTCCTGATTCTAAATTTTTTAGTCGAGTAAAAACTTGGGAAAGTAGAGTCGAAAATTTCACTACAAACAAGGCAGATGAAGACGATTATCAAATAGAAAAAGCAAAAATTGCAATTGCAACTGGTGGAATTTATGGATTAGGACCAGGAAAAAGTGTTCAGAAAAATTTTCTCCCGCAATCATCGTCCGATTTTATTTATGCCATTATTGTTGAAGAATATGGTTTAATAGGAGGAATTGGAGTATTAGTATTATACCTTTTATTATTTTTTAGATTTATCGTTGCAGCACACAAAGCCAATAGTCTTTTCGGAAAACTTGTAGTTGTTGGTTTAGGTTTTCCAATAGTATTTCAAGCTTTAATAAATATGGCAGTTGCTGTAGAATTATTACCAGTTACTGGTCAAACGTTACCATTAATAAGTAGTGGTGGTAGCTCAATTTGGATGACGTGTATAGCATTAGGAATTATTATTGGAGTTACCAAAAAAGAAGAAGAAGTTGCTGCAGAAAAAGAAGAGAAAACTCAAAGAGAAGAAACTTTAAGACGAATGATTGATGCTCAAATAATTCGTGAAGAAGCAGCAGAAGCTGAACTAAAAGCTCAAATTAATACTGAAAAATCATATTCAATTGAAGATAAAGCAAATCCTATGGATGCTATATTAAATAAAAAATAAATACTGAAATACTGAAATGAATTCAGTACAAGTTAATTCAGAATAAATGAAAAAATTAAAATTCATATTAAGTGGTGGCGGAACTGGAGGACATATCTATCCAGCTATTGCTATTGCAAATGAATTAAAATCTCGTTTTCCGGATGCAGAATTCCTTTTCGTAGGCGCACAAGATAAAATGGAAATGCAAAAAGTACCACAAGCAGGTTACAAAATCTACGGACTTTGGATTGCTGGTATACAACGAAAATTGACTTTACAAAATGCAATGTTTCCTCTTAAATTGATAAGCAGTTTATGGAAATCAAGAAAAATCATAAAAAAATTCAAACCTGATGTAGTTATTGGAACCGGTGGTTTTGCTAGCGGACCATTATTGCAAACAGCCAATAGTTTGAGGATTCCAACTGTAATTCAAGAGCAAAATTCATATCCAGGAATAACCAATAAATTATTGAGCAAAAAAGCAAATGTCATTTGTGTAGCGTATGAAAATTTAGAACGTTTTTTTCTAAAAGATAAAATAGTTTTTACAGGAAATCCAGTTCGTCAAGATTTATTAGAAATAGATTCTAAGCGAAATGAAGCAATTAATCACTTTAATTTAGATAAAAACCAAAAAACACTTTTGGTTCTTGGTGGAAGTTTAGGTGCTAGAAGAGTCAATCAATTAATTGCTAAAGAAATCGATTTTATAACCTCGCAAGGTATTCAGGTAATTTGGCAATGTGGAAAATTATATTTTGATGAATATTCTAAATACAATTGTCCAACAACCAACAACCAACAACCAACAAACAAAATTCAAGTAACAGCTTTTATTGATAAAATGGATTTGGTTTATGCAGCAGCAGATTTTGTAATTTCTCGTGCAGGAGCATCATCGGTTTCGGAATTGTGTTTGGTTGGAAAACCAACAATTTTTATTCCTTCGCCGAACGTAGCCGAAGATCATCAAACAAAAAATGCCATAGCTATTGTCGATAAAAATGG
>JAYTVI010000226.1:0-3140 GCA_043744095.1 Flavobacterium sp. | reverse complement strand
GTAAGGCAAAGGAAATTCAGAGATGAGAATTACTTTTGGAGTTGTCATTACATTTTTATTTTAATGAAAAATTTTACAAAATACCCTAAATTATTTGCAAAGAAAATATCTGCCAGTTTGTTTTTTTTAAATAAAAAATCTGGATTACCCCATTTGTTGTGGTATTTAATAAAAGCAGACAAATATTTTTCAGATTCAAAAACCCAATTGAAACGTTCTTTTTTTAGATATTCTGGAATTTGATATTTTTTTACAAACTCTTGTTCTTTATTATCCGTTTTTTCTATAACTGTTGACTTTTTTTCAAGATGCTCAACATATGAATTATATACTAAAGCATGTTTAATATTATGATATTTTAAGGTCATCGCATAATCATTATCTGCATAATAAAAATCGAATGTTTCATCTAATTTTCCTATTGTGTTAAAAATTTCTTTTTTCACTACGATGCACCAACCTTTTACGTGAATCATCACACGATATCCAAGCAAAAATGTGTCTTTTTGGCTTGGGGTACAAATTGTTCCAGATGGACTAAAAGATAAAATATTTGAATTTTTCTGACTCACTTTTAGTATCTCAGAAAACCAGTTTTGATGAAAAATTAAATCATTGTTACACAACGCAATAAAATCGCCTGTAGCAGCTTGTATACCTATATTCAAAAAATGATGAAAATTGAAAGCAGCTTCAGGAATAATGACTTTTACAAATTCGGGATATTGAAATTGTAATTGCAAATAATTTTTATTGGATTCTATAATAATAATTTCTGAAGTAACCTCTTTTTCGGATGCTAACATTGAACTAATGCAAGTCATTGTCATCTGAAATAAAGATTCAGAATCTGTTTTTGCTAATAAAATGACCGAAAGTTTCAATATCTTTTTTTCTAAAATTATTTAAAATATATTCTTGGAAAAGCTAACTTTAATTTGATTCCTAATTTTTTGTATAAATTAAAATATTCTTTTTCATTGCCCCAACCACCATATTTCTTTAAACTTCTTTTATATTTTGTGGTTGCAACTTTATCTATTTTTTGAATAGCATCAAAAACTTGATTACAATAAATTTCATTTTCTTGAAGTGATTCATCGTATCGAATATAGATAAAAACCTTGTCGTTTGCTTTTATTAGTTTACTAAAATCTTCAACGCTTTTAATGAAAAATATTGCTTTTTCTGAATTGATCAAACTTTCACTTGTGACATTATAAAGAAAATAACAATCATTTGTTTTGTAAAAATCTAAAAACCTATTAATTCTTCTTTTGAACTTTACACGAGTTAATTCATTTGCTATTAAATCTTTTTCGTGCAAAAATTCAGCATAAGGGTAATTTTGAGAAACAATATTTCCTTTTTCATTCAAAGTAAGATTTGATAAAAAGTTTGTGAAATCTGTTTTTAAATTATCAATAACATATTGCACACCAAAAATAGGATCTGTATTTAGCCAATCAAAGGGCAAACTATGCTTTCTGATATTGAGTTTCTCTAATGTATAACTCGGATGACAATCGCAACCAATAGGAATAATACCTTTTTTTGAAAGGTACTTTTTTTCAATTTTTATATATTTTCTATACTTTGGCAATATGATAAAAGGGATTTTCATTTTCAGAAAAATTTATTTTAAACCCAATTTAATAAAAAGTTTTTTAAATATAGTTTTAAACATATACACTTTGTTTATATATATTGGTTCTTGCCTATTTGTTTCAGAGTATTTTTGAATAAAATCGTCTATGTTTTTTGAAGGCATAAATTTTAATTCGTTCCAAACATCTGCTCTAAGAGGATGAATGTTTTTATACTCTTTATAGTTTTGAGAATTTAAGCTTTTCCAGAAATCAAAATATTTTTTTGTATCAAAATCATCTCGATGACCCCAATTATTTATTTTCATTAAAATTTCATCTTCACTCCTAGCCCAAGATTGATGTATTGTGGTGAGGTTTGTATAATGACTTTTTACACCATAAATATTTCTTGTTGTGGTATATTGTGTTTGATTGGTGATAAAAGTAAAACGTTCGTTGTTTTCGATATACAAATATCCATCGTTTAGTTCTCTAAACAAGGTTACCAATCTACCTCTGAATTGAATTGGAAATATTTTTGGAAACATTTTGAAGTACCAATAGTTATCTAGAAATTTTACTACTGCAGGAAAATCAAAGATATATTCGTCTACATCTAGCTGAATGTTCCAGCCTTTTCCCATTTTTTTTAACAACATATTGCGTTGTCTTGTTTCGCAATCTATTGGTTTTAATTCTTTTACATAAAAATTATCAAAGTAAAAGGTTATTTTATTTTTAGTATCAAATGCTTTTACATCTTTATAAAAAGATTCGGGAATTTCAAATTTATTACCACTCCAAGTAAGATTATCTTTATCAATAGCAAGATGAATGCTATCTACATAATCATATATTGGTTTTATAGATGTAAGTAACATACTATAATCATAAGAAACTAAATAACCAACATTTATCATACTAACTAATTTTAAAATCCCAAAAACTTGGTAAGTACATTTTTGAATGTTTTGGTAATGGTCTTGTACGCTTTGTAAAAGTGCTTTGCTCTAAATGAAAATTGAAAAAATTACTAATTGAATATAAGGATTCTATATTATGTCCTGAACCTACCCATAAATTTATAGAATATAATCCTGGCACAAATAGCAATGACTCTGTATTAATACTAATATTGACAGTTTGGTCTTTATTTAATTTGCCTATAAATGCGCCATCATCTTCGTTTGTAAGATGTGCAATTAACTCAGAATTTACATTTAAAATATCCATAGCTATAGATAAATCTGAAAGTGCTTCTAGTGTTTTTATCGTTAAACCTATTTCTATTTTGTCACCTAAATATAATGTTTCACCGCTTTTTATAATCGAATTATTTTTTCGTAACTCTGAATGTAAAACTGCAATTTTATTTGAAAAAGATTTATGAAAACTCGGTGTATCATATTCGCTCAAAGAATTTGAAGAATAGAAAGATATGCTTTCTTCGGCTGAACTATAATTTACCAAATGCCCTTTATCTAAAACTATTCCTTTTGAGCATAAACTTTTTACAGCTGCCATATTATGACTCACAAACAAAACGGTTCT
>JAYTVI010000225.1:0-10740 GCA_043744095.1 Flavobacterium sp. | reverse complement strand
TTTCATTTAATCTAAAAAATAATAACTGAATTGGATTGTTTCCAGTTGGAGTTGGCGATGGAGTTGGGTCTTGACTTGATTTGCATCCAATTAAAGATAAAAGAATAAATGGCAGTATTTTTTTCATTATTATAATTTTATAATAGATTATTGTGTTATATGCTATTTTTAGTAAATGTAGTATTAAGCGAGTTTTTTTTAATTAGTTTATGTTACACATTTAAAAATAAAATATAAATAATTAAATTATTGTAAATCAACAACATAAAATATTTTTGTAGTTAAACATTTTAAAAATGTTACATTATTAATAACTATTCTTGTCTAAACTCTTTTGGAGAAATAGTGTATTTGTGTTTGAAAGAAGTTGAAAAATAGTTAGGTGATGAAAACCCACAAGAGTAAGCTACTTCGGATATAGTAAGTGATGAATTTTTTAATAATTCTTTGGCTTTTTCAAGGCGAATATTGTTGATATAATCACTAATATTAATGTTCAATAAAGCTTTGATTTTTCTGTATAATTGCACTCTTGAAATGTTTAATTCTTCTGCTAATTCTTCTACAGTAAATGAAGAATTGTCTAAATTTTTTAACACAAGTGCATCAATTTTTTTAATGAATTCTTGTTCACCTAAACCAAATCCAACATTTTCTATTGTTTGATTATTATTTGAATAATAGTATCTCAATTTTTCTCTATTAAATAACAATCCTTTTATAGATTCTTTAAGCACTTTAAGATTGAATGGTTTAGTTAAGAATAAATCTGTTCCAACTTCTAATGCTTTTAAATAAGATTTTTCATCATTTAAAGCAGTCAAAATTATAGTAGGAATATGCGAAGTTCTAATGTCCTCTTTTAAAATTTTACAAATTTCAAAACCATCTTTTTCGGGTAGATTCAAATCACAAATTACAATATCAGGAATGGTTTCAAACGCATTTTCTATAGCTCTCTGACCATTACATTTTACAACATTAAATTCAAGCTCTAATTTTGAACCAATAAAATCAAGTAAATCTAAATTATCTTCAATTACTAAAACGGTATGCTTGTCGTCTTTCAAATCAGTAGTTGATGATTCCGATTTTAAATCAATATCTAAATAATCATATTCATAATTTTTATTAAAATCTGATTCACTATCAATTAAATTATAATTAGATAAATGCGCTTTTCCTAGTTTTAATGTTATATTAAATTCTGTTCCATTTTCAGATTTTACTTCTATAGTGCCTTTGTGTAAATCAATGAAATTTTTTGACAAACTCAACCCAATTCCCGAACTGTTTTTATAATTGTTTGAACCTTGATAAAATTTATTAAAGACATCATTAAATTCACTTTTAGGAATTCCCATTCCAGAATCTTTAATAATAATTTTTACTTCATTAGTGTTTTTTTCTGTTATTATTTGTAACGAAATTTTTCCGTTATCTGGAGTGAATTTAAAAGCATTTGATAATAAATTGAAATAAACTTTATCCATTAAATTTTGATCTAGAAAAACTTCAACATCTTGAGTTTCTGAAATGAATTTATATTCAATATTTCTTCTTTTTGCTTCTCTAGAAAATTCTTTGAATATTTGTTTGGTAAATGAGTTTAGATTGGTGCTTGATGGGTTAAAATTGAAACGACTTTCTTCTATTTTTCTATAATCTAACAATTGATTTATTAATCGCAACAACCGTCTAGAGTTGTTGTGCATTAAATAAAAATCTTTTTTGCTGGCTGAATTTATGATGTCCGTTTCTGAACTTATAGATTCAATAGCGTTCATTATTAAGGTTAGAGGAGTTTTAAACTCGTGAGATAATCCTGTAAAGAAATTTAATTTTTCTTCATTACTAATTTTTAATTCGCTTGCATAGTTTTCAATTTCATTTCGTTGACTAATTATTTTTTCATTTGTTTGTTCTAATAATCGCTTCTTTTTTAAGATAGTTACCGCTGAATAGATGCTGTAAATGGCTAAACTTAAAATAACAATTAAAAAAAAAGTTAATAATTTAGTTAAATTATATTGCGTTGTAAATGCTTCTTCTTGATTTTTAATTTTATTTTGTTGTAATTCGATGTCGTTTTGCTGTTGCGAAATTTTATCAAACTGATTACTCATTATGTTAGCATTCAACGAATCAACCAGAACAGTTGCTAACTTTATATTTTTTGCAATTTTAGAACCATCAGCAATAGTTAATGCCGATTTTATGGCTTCACTACCTCCAGTTGGATACAGTATTGTGGCAGTTAAAATTTTATTTTTCACATATTGAATTCCTCCATTTGGACCATTTAAACCATCAACTCCAATAATTTTTAATTTTTTTTCTTTTCCCTTAGATTTTGCTATTTCCCAAGCTTGTTTGGCTAAAACATCATTAAAGCAATAAACGAAGTCAATATTAGAATTTTCTAGTACATTTTCAAGTTCTTTAACAGGAATGCCTTTGGGATCGGCTTTGATACTTTTTATTATTTTTAGGTTTGGATAATTTGCTATTGCATCTCTAAAACCTTTACTTCTGCCATAACCTGGCGAAGTTTCTAAATCGGCATAAATTTCAACAACATTTCCTTTAGCTCCAGATAAAGAGGTAATATATTTTGCAGCAAGTTTTCCAATTTCCAAATTATCTGCTCCAATAAAAGTGGTGTATTTATCAGAATCTATTTTTCGGTCTAATAAAATAATAGGAATACCTTTATTATATGCTTTCTCGATTACTGGTATTAATGGTTTTGATTCGTGTGGAGAAACAATAATAATATCTTGACTTTCATTGATAAATTCTTCTATTTGTTCTATTTGATTTTGAGTATTTCTATTGGCATTTTTAATAGATAATTTAATATTTGGATTCAAAGAAGCTTCAATAATCATTGAATGATCCATATCTTTTCTCCATTCATCAGTTTTGATACATTGAGAAAAGCCAATATTTATTTTTGATTTATCACTTGGTTTATCACAAGAAATAATCAATAAAATGAGGATAAGATATATCGACTTAAATTTGAGCATAAATTTATTTGTAATTTTAGTAAAAATAGTTTATTAGAGAATACATATAAAAAAAACTGCTCAAAATTGTAGAGCAGTTCTTAAATAAATACTATCGTTATATTATTTCTTTACAAATTTTATTGTATCAGTATTATTATTATTGTCTTTAGCAATAATAAAATAGATACCTGAATTTAAATTTTGAATATCTAAAATTCCGTTAACATATTTAGTATTAAGTTTTTGACCACTAATTGAAATAACATTTAATTCTGTAATTTGATTTCTAGATTGTATAGCAATAAAATCATTAGCAGGATTTGGAGCTATTGTTAAATTGTTTTTAAGAAAAAAACCTTGAGCACTCAGTGTTTGAGTAAATGATTTCAAATAAGTAAGCGCATTTGTGGTGATTAATTTAACATTTCCATCATAAGCATTAACTCTGTTGTCATTCATTTCCCACTCATAAGCTGCTGCACCATAAGCAATAATCTTTCCTTGATAAGTAGCAGTTGGTAAAAACTCTATAGCAGCAATACAACACATATCGGTAACTTGCTGCCAAGAACCTAAAATTACAGAATTAGTTAAATTTTGAAATTCTAATCCTCTTGCGACGCTTGCGTGTGGTTGAACAAGACCCGGAATAGCACCTAAATCCCACATAGAATTGTGATCTTCTTTTAAACCATCATTAATTAACGGTACAAAATTGTGATCATAAGTTCCACCTGTTCCATTTGATGCGTTTGTACTTGCTACGCCCACATATACTGGATGCGAAGATTGGTCGCCGCTTGGCATACCAGCAGTATTGTTAATACCCCAAAAGTCAGGATTACTGCCTCCGCCACCGTTACCAGCAATTCCAGGTTCGTATGGAATTCTACCCAAATCATCAATGATTCTTGTTCCAAAACCAGCTAAAAGCAAACTTCCGCCAGCTTGAACGAATGCTGTTAAATCGGAAATATTTGTGGCACTTAAATTTCCTCCAGGTAAATCGAAACTTCCAGTATTATCGAAGTAAAAAAATAATGCAGCAACATCATTCAAATCACTAGCAACCATTGTTGAAGCATTCAAATACTTAAAGTCAGTACCATAAAATGATTCAACAAAAAGTCCAGCAGTTTTAGTGTCTAATTCTGTAATGTCGTTAATTGTTGGAGCATTACTTAAAAAAGCAACTTTTGTTCTTTGTCCAATTGATAAAATAGGGACAATAATTAGTAATAATAGTAATTTTTGTTTCATAATTTTTTAATTTAATAATTAATATTAATAATTTTTATTAAATGTAAAAATATGGTGTTGGTGTTTTTTAAAGGTTAATTATTGTTACGAAAACGTTTGAATTTGATACATTTTATTGATTACTTTGAATACTGAACCTATTTGAATGTAAAATGGTATATAGTTTCATTAAAATCAATTTATTTTGAAAATCTTTTTTCATTACTTTGAGTATCGAAAATTTTATATTTTTCTTTTAGAATTTGCTTACCATCATTCACTTTTTTATCCAAAACCTTTGTGTAATGTTGAGTACTTTGTTTATTTTATTTCCAAGCATTTTGCTCATACTTTCGATAGGAACTCCATTATTTGAAAAAGGAAAAACCCTTTAAATCCTATGATTTAAAGGGTTTTGTTTTTAATTAAGTTTCTTATTGCAGAGAAGATGGGATTCGAACCCACGTTATGTTGCCATAAACACGCTTTCCAAGCGTGCGCCTTCAGCCACTCGGCCACCTCTCTATTTATTTTTTTGTGAATACAAATAACTATAAAATTATTGAGTAAAGGAAATTTAAAAATGCATATTTATGATAATTCTCCACGTATTGAAGTTTCAAAAATAGTTTTGAAAACATTTGGAGCTACATTCTCTCCCAAAAGATACATCAACTTGGTTATTGCCGCTTCTGTAGTGCAATCTTTACCAGATATCACGCCAATTTTCTTTAAAGTAGTACTGGTTTCATATTGACCCATACTTACACTTCCTCCAGAACATTGTGTTACATTTATGATATGCAACCCTTTTTTGATAGCTTTTTTTAAAGCATTTATAAACCATTCATCAGTAGGTGCATTTCCAGAACCATAGGTTTCTAAAACAATTCCTTTTAGGTTTGGAATAGTAAGTATTGCATTCAATACCGTTTCATTAATACCAGGAAACATTTTTATGACAACAACATTATCATCTAATTCTTTGTGAATGATAAGTTTTTTAGGATTTTGTTTGGGCAAAAAAAGTTCTGGATTTACATTTAAATGCACTCCAGATTCGGCTAAAGGTTTATAATTTGGTGAAGCAAAAGCTTTAAAATGTTCAGCATTTATTTTGGTAGTGCGATTGCCACGATATAATTTATATTCAAAATAAAGACAAACTTCTTGTATTACAGGTTTCCCTTTTTGTTGTAAAGAAGCAATTTGTATAGCTGTTATTAAATTTTCTTTTGCATCAGTACGCAAATCTCCAATTGGCAATTGCGATCCTGTAAAAACTACTGGTTTTGCTAAATTTTCGAGCATAAAACTTAATGCAGATGCCGAATAAGACATAGTATCCGAGCCGTGAAGCACTACAAAACCATCAAATCTTTGATAATTTTCTTCAATAATAGATGCGATTTTTACCCATTTTGAAATATTCATATTCGATGAATCAATAGGATTTTCAAACGAAATGGTTTCTACATTGCAATCTAGTTGTTTTAATTCAGGAATTTTTTGCAACAATTTACTAAAATTGAAAGCCTTCAAAGCACCAGTTTCAAAATCTTTCATCATACCAATGGTTCCACCGGTATAAATCAAAAGGATGTTGGGTTTATTGGAGTTCATTTTGATATTTCAATTTGTTTGCCACAGGATTGGCATACATACTCAAAAAGCCTTCAAGCGCAATGGGATTGTTTTCATCAATTCGCATTTCTAGACGTCTTTCGAATAATGATTTTTCGTCATCAATATAAAAAGCTTTGTATTTATCTGTCTTAAATAAAAGATCGTAAGCAATATAATTGGTTGGCCACAATTTGTAACTTGACAAAATAGAATCGTCTATAACTTGAGCCAAAGCCTGAATTTGTTTGTTCGAATTGTCGTTTTCAATTGCAATTAAATCTAATTCTTTGTTTAAAACATCACCAACATGTATATGAATATGTTTTTTCTGACCCAATATACCGCTTAATAAAGTGGTGAAATCTTCATTTTTTTCTTTGACATAGATTTCATTATTTGCTTCAGCAAGTATTTGCGGCATTTTTAACACATCTGTAGGGTCATATTCGTATGAAATTGAGACTGGAACTATTTTTATTTTTTTGAAATAATCTATTAAATTTTTTTCGTCAGAACCCATAGCTAGCATTTTCAAAACACCAGGATGAGTGGCATCATTACCATCTTTAGTTCTTCCTTCACGTTGTGCAATCCAAACCGAACGATTTTCGCGCAGCAGCAATTGACCAATGTATTCTGCCATTAATTTTGAACTTTGCAACAATTCTCTTGGTGATAAACCACGCTGTACTAAGAAATTACGATTTAGTTTTGCCAAAGTATGCATAAATGCTTTTTTGACTAAATTGTCTCCAATTGCAGATGCAGTCATCACCAAACCATGTTCAAACAAGCAAGCATTGAGTAATGATGTGTCTAAAATTATATCTCTATGGTTGGAAATAAACAAATAAGAAGTATTTTTTTCTAATTTTTCAAAACCGGAAGTGCTCAAACCGTCAGAGCTTTTTTCTAAAACTTTCTGAACCGAATGATAAATAAAATTGCATTGAAAATCACGTATAGAATGTGTTTTTAACAATTGTTCTTTCCAAACAGCATCATCAACATCAGGAAAAGTAAAATTCATTAAGGCTTTCATCATCGGATGATTTGCCGAAGAGCGAATACCTTCATTTATTTCTGAGTCGTAAAAAGGACGAATAGCGTCAAATCTTTGCATTTTTCTTTTTCTTTTTCTTTTTAGAAGTAACAAAAGAACAAAATATTATTGACATCTTGATTTACTTTTTCTTTAAATACCAAAAATTGCTTTTGAATTTTCAGTAGTTTTTGTTGCGATTTCTTGTGGAGATACAGCATAAATTTCTGAAAGTTTGTTCATTATATTGACTATATAACTACTTTCATTTCGTTTTCCTCTGTATGGAAGTGGAGCTAAATAAGGAGAATCGGTTTCGAGAACAATGTGTTTCAAATCAATTTGATTGAGAAATTGATCTATTTTTCCGTTTTTGAAAGTTACCACACCACCAATTCCTAATTTCAATCCATAAGAAATAGCTTGTTGAGCTTGTTCGTAATTTCCTGTAAAACAATGAAATATCCCAAATAAGTCATCTGATTTTTCGCTTTCTAAAACTTCAAAAACTTCATCAAAAGCGTCACGACAATGAATATTGATTGCCAGTTTATACTTTTTTGCCAATTGAATCTGATGTTTAAAAGCTGTTTTTTGAATTTCTAAAGTGGTTTTGTCCCAATACAAATCGATTCCAATTTCGCCAATGGCATAAAATTGATGATTTGCCAATTCAGTTTCGATATGTCCTAACTCTATTAAATAGGTTTCAGGTTTTACATAACAAGGATGCAAACCCATCATCAAAAAAACAGTATTTGGAAATTGTTTTTCAAGAGCATACATTTTTTGGGTATAAGAAGCATCTATTGACGGAATAAAAAAACGAGAAACTCCAGCATCAATTGCTCTTTGAATCATTTCGGTTCTGTCTTGGGCAAATTCTTCAGAATATAAATGAGTATGTGTGTCGGTAAGCATCATTTTTGTAAAATTACTTTGGCACAAAGTTACAAAGTTTGATATTGTTTTTTGATTTACATTTGATCTCATTTATTTTTTTAATGAAATCGCTACAAAATTTAGAGATAGCCTATTAGACCTTTAAAAAATAGATTTTAAAAAATATGAAAAAACTTCCCGAAATTCTCAGAAAAGAAAAATACAAAAAAATAAACTTCAAAGTTACTAAGACACAGCATTTATTGATAAAAGCAACAATCAATGGTGTAAAGGGGAATTTTATTCTGGATACTGGTGCAAGTAATAGTTGTGTGGGTTTTGAAAGTATTGAATTGTTTCAACTTACAACAGGAAAATCAAAATCGAAAGCCGCTGGAGCAGGAGCAACAGGAATGTTTACACAAGAAGCAAAAAACAATTTCTTGCAAATTGGAAGTTGGAAGTGCAAAGAATTTCATTTGGTAGTTTTTGATTTATCACACGTTAACGAAGCATTAATACAACATAAAGCAAAACCCGTTCAAGGAATTATTGGAGCAGATGTTTTGCTTGCAGGAAAAGCCATTATTGACTATTATAATCACTGTTTGTATTTGCAATAAAAATCGAATTCTCGGTGAAACACATCGTTTTCTCATTCATACACATCGAATTTTAATTGGCTCCATTTAAATATTTTTTTTTGATTTAACTTTGTTTAGCGATTATAAAACTATATATTTGATTTTTAAACGTTTGCAATATGAAATATTTTTACAAAAAATTTCTTTTGATTTTAGGATTTTTAAGCATATCAACTTTTGGGCAAATTGTTGCAAATGATGATACGATTACGTATACAGCTGGAAGTGGAAATACAGTTTTTTATAATGTGTTGATAAATGACACTTTAAATGGAAATCTTGTTTTGTCATCCCAGGTAACTATTACATTTATAAGCTCCACAAATACTGGCGTTACACTTTCTGGATCAGATGTTATTGTTGCATCTGGAACACCAATTGGTAATTATACTTTAACTTATCAAATTTGTGAAATTGCTAATCCTATTAATTGTGATACTGCAACTGTAACTGTAAATTCTATTTGTTCTGGTTTTCCAGCTCCAATTATTGGGTCAATTTCCCAGCCAAATTGTAGTATTGCCACAGGTAGTGTTGTTTTATCTGGATTACCATCTGGAAATTGGACTTTGAATCAAACAGGAGTTGTTTTTAATACATATTCTGGTTCTGGGTCTACTTATACAATAGTTGGTTTAGTTACTGGAACTTACACTTTTTCAGTAATCAATAGTCAAGGTTGTACGTCAACGACATCAAATGTATTATCTCTAAATCCTCAACCAGTTACTCCAGCCACTCCTTATATTGTTCCTCAAACTTGTGCATCACTTGCTGATAGTATAACATTAAATAATTTGCCAGCACCAGGAACTTGGACATTAAGTTATAGAAAATATAATTCATTACCAATAACTATTTCGGGTTCAGGAGCAAGTTACACAATAACAGGATTGGTGCCCGAATATTACTATTTTAAAGTTACAAATAGTGTAGGATGCACATCGAACGAAATTACATATAGTGTAGGTTATTTAACTAACGGAATTTTAGGAACTATGTCAGGATTGTATCTAGATTATAATAATGACGGTATCACAAATGTTGGAGATGTAATACAATATACTGTTGTTGTAACAAATAATTTATCTTGTCCTATGGAGACTGTAACTTATTTTATTGAAAACCAGAACTGTACTGGTACAATCTTAAATTTGGGTGCTGGTGCAACACAAAATGGTATTCTTAATTATCCCATTACTCAAACAGATATTAATAATGGTAGTGTTTTTAATTGGGTTGCTCTAAACGGAATTTCAAATGGGTATAATAATTACACAAAAATTTATAATCAAAGTCAAGTAGTGACATTAAATATTGCTGATGGTATTAAATTAAAAGCTTTTTTTGATACAAATAATAATGGCGTTCAAGACAATTCTGAAATAGATGCTGTTTCTGGATTTTTTACATATCAATTAAATAATAACGGGATTAACAATTATATATACACAGAAAATGGTTCAGTCGTTATTTATGAAACTAATCCAACTAATAGTTATGATTTTAATTATTATTTGAATAACAATTGTACGGGTCAATATACTCTGTCAAATATCTTTTTTTCAAATATAAATGTGCTAGTTGGTT
The DNA here is from genome assembly GCA_043744095.1 of Flavobacterium sp. Classification (GTDB taxonomy): domain Bacteria; phylum Bacteroidota; class Bacteroidia; order Flavobacteriales; family Flavobacteriaceae; genus Flavobacterium. The sequence continues at coordinate 703 of JAYTVI010000225.1, read as the reverse complement.
CAGGTATCACAACATATAATTTTCCAATAGTAGAAAATCCGTGTAAAGATTTACAAATATTTTTGACAAGTTCTACACTTCGACCAGGATTTGAATACCATAATTATATTCATTATAGAAATGTTGGAAATCAAACAATACCATCAGCAACATTGACTTTTAATAAGGATAATGTATTGTCGATTTCATCAATTTCTCAAATAGGTACAACCTCAACCGCATCAGGTTTTACCTATAATTTTACGAATATGTTACCCGACGAATGGAGAACAATAGATGTAACTATGCAAGTACCCACAATTCCAACAGTTGCAATTGGACAGGTAATAAACAATACTACATCGATAACAATTCCAACAGGAGATATTGATAGTACAAATAATTCGAGCACTTTGACTCAAGCGATTGTAGGTAGTTACGATCCAAACGACAAAACAGAATCACATGGTGGCAAAATTGTACATTCTACTTTTACGGCTAACGATTATTTAACTTATACCATTCGTTTTGAAAATTCAGGAACAGCCAACGCTATAAATGTGAGAGTAAACGATTTATTAGATTCAAAACTAGATGAAAATTCTATACGTATGGTTCGTGCCAGTCATCCTTATGTTTTAGATCGTGTTGGAAATGATTTAAACTGGAATTTAAACGGTATAAATCTACCACCGATTTCTCCACTTGATGTTAATATTGGTCA
>JAYTVI010000224.1:0-3169 GCA_043744095.1 Flavobacterium sp. | reverse complement strand
TTGATGCGTCTGAAGAGTCCCATTGATTATTTTATTTCTCAAAACAAAAATAAGGGATTCTCAGGCACTTTTTATTTTAGACTTTCGGATAGTTGTGTTTGTAAATACTTGATATTAGTTTTTGATAATTTTTTTAGTTACTGTACCTTCATTAGAAGTGATTTTCATCATATAAACTCCCGATGTTAAATCAGAAATGTTCATTTGAACAGCTGTAATTTTATCAAAAGTTGCTTGTTTTACAACTCTACCATTTACATCTGTTAACGAAATCGCTTCAATAGAAATATTGTCTTTATTACTAATATTTAATAAATTACTAGAAGGATTTGGAAAAACCGTAAATCTAGATGCTGCAAATGTTTCAGTTCCTAAATTTTCTTGAGTTAATAATAAATCATCTAAAAACATTAAATCTTGATCAGTACAATCGTGGTGTCTCATTACAATTCTAACTGTTTGACCAGAATAAGCAGAAACATCTACACTTTGAACATTTGCTGTCAAAGCATCATTTGCAGATAAAGTATAATTAAATACTGGAGTTAATGCAGTAATTAATGCCGCAGTATTTGCTGTTGGAGGTGCTAAATATATAGAGATTTGCTCTGCTGGAAAATCTGCATCATTTGAACCAAGTTTAAAACTTAAAGTTGTTGTACCAAAACTTGCAGGAATTATAATCTCTGGAGTTATTAAAAAATTGTTTGGAGTTAGTGCTCCAGCTGGAGTACCTGAAGCTGGATTCCAAGATCTAGATCCTGCAAAGTTACCTGTTAAGCCCCAACCTAATGTAGTAGCATTACCAGTATATAATCCCCAATTGTTTGCATCACCATCGCCATCAATAATTGATAAACCAGTTCCTGCAGTAAAATCATTTGAATAAATAGTAGTCTGAGCATTAGTTGTAAAAATACTTCCTAATAAAAGACTCGCTAAAAGTAATTTTGTTTTCATATTTTATATATTTTTTGTTTCGGTAAAAGTAGGTATCTATTTTAAATTAAATGAAAAAAAAAAAGTTAAAATGCATTTGAGAAAAGAAATTTATGTTTTTTAAATTTTTAATCACTGTTATCCGATAAAAAATTACATTTCGCCCCGATGGGGCTAAAACTAACAAAACACAAACTAATATTACAAACATTTTGCTCCTACGGAGCTATTTTAGTCCCATCGGGACAAACTGTTTGTAATAAAATATTATCATCAAAGTAAGCTCCGTAAGAGTGAACTGTTTGTTATGTGTCATTATCATTGTCTTCAATCCTATTTAGTTAGATTTTATCGGACATCAGTGGTTTAATTCAAGGAATTAAAAATAAACTATAAAGAAGATAAGAGTAATGTTTTTTATTTATTTCAGTGCTTCATCATATTTTTCACCTACTTTTTTCCAATTGATTACATTAAAAAAAGCATCAATATATTTTTTGCGTTTGTATTGATAATTCAAATAATAGGCGTGTTCCCAAACATCTAAGGCTAGAATTGGTGTGCCTTTTATTACTGCATTTGGCATCAATGGATTGTCTTGATTTGCAGTATTAGTCACTTGTAATTTTCCTGATTTATCGGTTATCAACCAAGCCCAACCAGACCCAAATTGTTTTGTTGCAGCATCTTCAAATTGAGTTTTAAAATTTTCAAATGAGCCAAAATCTCGAGTTATTGCAGTAGCTAATGAATCCTTTGGTTGACCTCCAGATTTTGGTACCATGCTTTCCCAAAACAAATTATGGTTGTAATAACCACCAACATTATTTCGTAAATCGGCATTGCTTATATCTAATTTTTTTAAGATATCTTCTATTGCCATATTTTCTTGCTCAGTTCCTACAATTACTTTATTTAAATTATTGGTATAGGTAAGGTAATGTTTTGAATAATGAATTTCCATCGTCATTGCATCAATACTAGGAGCTAAAGCATCATAACTATAAGGTAATTTTATCATTTCAAAAGTACCTTCATCTGCTTTAACATCTTCAGGATTACCAATGATCATTTTTTCTTCAGCTGTTGGTAAAGGAACTTCAACTACTTCAGTGAGTTTTTTTCTATTGCAAGAGAGCGTTACAAGTGCAATTATACTTATAAAAAAAATACTTTTTTTAAACATTTTAATACTTATTTTGGTAATAATGAAAGGATAATTTCTATGTAAGCTTCTTTTGATTCTTCTATAGAGATATGGCTTATTTGCATCCAAGCATTGGTTTTGAAAGCATCTCTAATGTGATAATTTTCAGTTTGTTTGGGGTCAATTGTTCCCATTGTGGCTTGTTTATAAAAGGCATACAATCGCAATTGAAAATCTTGTGGCAATGATGCTTGTGTCATTTCTGAAGCAATTGCTACAGCTTCATTAAATCGAGTATCTAAATCTTTTTCAATCATTTAAGATTTTATAGCTATTATAGTTTTTCCACCAATAGCTTTATCATTTAATTTGACATTTACTTTTGTTCCAATTGGTAAAAAAAGATCTACTCTTGAACCAAATTTTATAAATCCTGCATCTGTTCCTTGAATCACTTGCATTCCTGCTTCGGCATAATTTACAATGCGTCTTGCTAATGCTCCAGCTATTTGTCGGTAAAGAATTTCGCCAAACGATTTGCTTTCAACAACTATTGTAGTGCGTTCGTTTTCTATACTTGCTTTTGGGTGCCAAGCGACCAAATATTTTCCGAAATGATATTTACTAAAATTTATTTTACCATTTACTGGATACCGAGTTACATGAACATTAATAGGCGACATAAATATAGAAACCTGCAAACGTTTGTCTTTAAAATACTCATCTTCAAACACTTCTTCAATAACAACTACTTTTCCGTCAACTGGTGCAATGATATGATTGTCATTAATAGTAATTTCTCTTTTTGGATTTCTAAAAAATTGTAATATTAGAATTAAAAAAAATAAAACTAAAATCTGAACAGCTTTTTGAAGCCAGAAAAGAGTAATAAATTTATCAGCTAATAATAAGAAAACTACTGTTAGTGTAGTTGCAATAAGAATAATTTTTCCGCCTTCTTTATGAAACATAATATAAAATTTGATAAAACAAAAATACAAATGGTGCTACAAATATAACACTATCTAATCGATCTAAAATACCTCCGTGACCAGGCATTATTTTCCCACTATCTTTTACTCC
>JAYTVI010000223.1:0-10834 GCA_043744095.1 Flavobacterium sp. | reverse complement strand
GAAAAATCAAGCATAGCATCGTTACGATTTATTTTTATTTTGAAGAAGAGAGAAAAAAAGAACTTTTTATTGCGGTAAATTCTAACTTTAAATGGTATTACTCTGTTTAATGTGATAAATCTCATTATGGAATTGTTTAAACAAAAAAAAGCTCCGATTTCTCGAAGCTTATTTATTATTTTGTATCTACATTTTTGACTACTAATCTAAATCCTTCACCGTGAATATTTAGAATTTCTACATTTTCATCAGGTTTAATATATTTTCTTAATTTGGCTATATATACATCCATACTTCTAGAAGTAAAGTAGTTATCGTCTCTCCAAATTTTAGTTAATGCTAGTTCTCTTGGCATTAAATCATTTTCATAAATAGCCAATAATTTTAGCAATTCGTTTTCTTTTGGAGATAATTTTATGGGTTCGTCATTTGCAAAAGTCAAAAAGCGAAGTTTTGAGTTTAAATGAAATTTACCAATTTGAAACTCAAATTTCACAGCATCAGTTTTTACATCAGTTGCTTTTCTGAGTAATATTGCTTTTATTTTCATCAGCAATACATCAGAATCAAAAGGTTTATTTAAATAATCATCGGCACCTACTTTATACCCTTTGAGCACATCTTCTTTCATAGATTTTGCAGTAAGGAAAATTATAGGCACATCTTTATTTTTTTCTCTAATTTCTTTGGCTAAAGTATAGCCATCTTTGTAAGGCATCATTACGTCTAATATGCACAAATCATAGGTGTCCTTCTTAAATTTTTCGAATCCTTCCATTCCGTTTTTGGCAAGAGTAACATCAAAATCATTAAGCATTAGATAATCTTTTAGTATCGATCCAAAATTTTGATCGTCTTCGACTAAAAGTATTTTTTTATTTTCTGTTTCCATTATGTGAGTTTTTTTTTTTTTAATTTATGAGTGGTATTTTTATGATAAAGGTGCTTCCCTTACCTTTTTCGCTTTCTACAAATATTTGACCGTTATGATCTTCTACAATTCTTTTTACATATGATAAACCGAGTCCATGTCCTTTTACATTATGAATATCTCCTGTGTGTTCTCTATAGAATTTTTCGAAAATTTTTTTTTGAGCTACTTTACTCATTCCTGATCCTTCATCTTTTATTTTTATTATAAAAAAATCTTTTACATTTTCTGTATAAATATCTATAATAGGTTTGTTTGGCGAATATTTTATTGCGTTATCTAAAATATTGACTAACACGTTGGTAAAATGAACATCGTTCAATAATACAGTTGTTCTTGAAGCATTGAAATGAGATGATATTGTACCTTCTCTATCTTCAATAATCAAATTAACATGTTCAACAGCATCTTCAATAATTTCATGAGCATTATGAGTAGTTTTGTTTATTTCTAATTCTTTTTTCTCCAATTTAGAAATTCTCAAAACATTCTCTACTTGAGCGTGCATTCTTTTATTTTCGTCACGAATCATTTGAAGATATCGATGTACTTTTTCTTTATCATCAATAACTTTTGGATTCTTTATAGCATCTAATGCAAGATTAATTGTTGCAATTGGTGTTTTGAATTCGTGAGTCATATTGTTTATGAAATCGGTTTTGATTTCAGAAATCTGTCGTTGACGTATCAATTGATTTAACGCACTTGTATAGGCAATTATTATAATCAAAGTAAAAATAATTGATAACAATGTAATTCCTACTAAATCTGAAAACAAAAATTTCTGCTTGTGCGGAAAACTTACGAGTAATTGGTACTTGTTATTAGCTTCATTATCTGTAAAAACAGGAACTGTAAAAGTGGCATTTTTATCAAATCTAAATTTATCAGATTTTATTTTTGTAGCCAAACCATTACTATAAATTGCAAATTCAAAAGGTGTTTTTACTTCATATTCTTTTAACTCAGATTCTAACAGCTTATGAAGCTTTTCTACTGAAATTCTTTCATCAATTGGTTTTATTGCAGCAATATCTTTATAGAAAATTTCAAATTGAGCATTTTCTAGAATATCAAGATTTCCAGATTGTTTTAATTTTATATCAGGAATTATTTTTTGTTTAGGACCAGAATTGTCTATGTCGTTATTATTATAAACTTCAGTAACTCTTTTTGCAGAGTAATTTTTCAGTTTTTTAATACTATCGGTTTTTTTATCAAAGAACGAAGATGAAATATCAAAATCTTCAGAAATAATATTATTAGAATAAATTATAGTTTCATTAGTACGAGAATCTCTTTGATAATATCCAAATTCTAAGAAATCACTTTTTTGTGGTTCTTTTCCGATACTATCTTTTAGTTTTTTGTACTTATCTATAAAACTAAATTGTTCTTCTTTTTGTAATTTTTCTGCAACATTGCCAATTACTTGTGTAACATGAAAACGAAATTGTTCTTCATTATTGTTGAATGAAGTGTTAAACCAGTATACTTGTACTAATATTATCCCAATTAAGGATAAACTCATTAATACAACAAGTAATCTAAAAAACAGTTTATTCATCTTAACAAATTTAGCATTTTAACATTAATACTGTAAATACATTAACCAAACATTAACATCTAAACTGATAATTATAGATTTGTCAGTTTTTTTAGAATTTTTAAGACTTGTGATTTTGTTTTTGTAATAGCAATATTTTCAATAATATAGTCACTTTTACTGATTCTTTTTTCATCACTCCATTGATTGTTGATACGATTTTCTATTTCTTTTCTTGTTGTAGTATCTCTTGCTAAAACTCTTTGAATTCTAGTTTCTAAAGGAGCAATAACACAAATAATTTGATCACAATCTTTATAACTACCACTTTCGAATAAAATTGCCGCTTCTTTTATAATAAACGGTGCGTCTTTGTGAGTAATCAACCAAGAATCAAAATGTTTTTTTACAGCTGGATGTACAATTTGATTAAGTTTTTGCAATTTTTCAGTATTTTCAAAAACCAATCCTGCCAATTTTTTTCTGTCAATATTATTATTTGTAAGGATCGATGAACCAAATTCGTTTTCAATTTCAGCAATTACTTCTGGAGTTTCCATAATTTTTTTGGCTTCATTATCTGCTATATAAACAGGTATGCCAAATGATTCAAAATAGTTAGCTACAGTAGTTTTGCCACTACCAATTCCTCCTGTTAAACCTATAATTTTAGTCATATTTTAAAAAAATAATTCTGGGAATGCTTCTTTAGGTTTTTGTTTTAAAATATTAATTTTAATAAAAGATTTCAAAAAACCTGTTCCATATCCATAAAACTGAACTCCAACTGCAATCAATGCCATTAATCCTACTTTAATACTCTTGTTTTGTAAAGTGGCAGTACAAAATAACACCACAAAATAAAGGAAATACATTTTTAAGTAAAATGAAATTCCGATAACAAATAAAGCTATCGAGCAAAACAATCCAAGTATAAAAAGCGTTGGAAAAAAATAGGTGATTTTACTATATTTTGGATGCCAATAATTTAATATTGGTCTTGCTTTTCCGAATTTTGTTACTTGTATTAAAAATTTATTCCAATCTATTCGTCTTTTATGATATACAAATGCTGTAGGTATTAATTTTGTTCTAAAACTCAAATCCCATAATCTTATGGTTAAATCTGGATCTTCACCAGGATGAATGGTTCCAAAACCGCCAGAAACTTCAAATGCTTCTTTAGAAATTCCCATATTGAAACTTCTTGGTTGAAATGTATTTATTTTTTCTGATCCACCACGAATACCTCCAGTTGTTAAGAAAGAAGTCATAGCAAAATTAATTGCTTTTTGAATATCGGTAAAAGAATCTAATGCATTATCTGGACCACCAAAACAAGCTACATAATCGTTTTGTAAAGAAGTCGCAACTTCGGTCAAATAGTTTTTAGGAATTATACAATCAGAATCAAAAATAATAAAATAATCACCTTTGGCTTTTTGCATTCCGAAGTTTCTAGAATTGCCTGGACCTGTATTTTCTTTATAATAATAGGAAATTTGAAGTTTATCTGCGTATTTATTTGCAACTAAATCACATTTTTCTTTTGAACCATCTTCTATTATTACTACTTCAATGTCATCTTTATAAGTAGTTTGTGATAAACTTTCTAGTAGTTCATTAACTTCATTGGGACGATTATAAACCGGAATAATAATAGAAAAAAACATACCTATTTTTTTTAACAAATATAAACTTTATAAAAAACAAAAGCCACCGAATTGGTAGCTTTTGAAATGAAATAATTTAAAAATATTATTCTTTAATCACTTTTATTGTTTTTACTTGATTCTCAGCAGTTACTTTTACTAAATAAGTACCTTTTGATAAATTAGACATATCAATTTGTGATTGAGTTGCATTTATAGATTTAGTGGCAACTTCTTGTCCTAATAAGTTAAACACAGCAACATTTGTAATGTTTTTATTATAAGAAAGGTGTAACACATTTTTTACAGGATTAGGATAGTAAGCAAATGATTTATCATTAAAAGTAGAAGTTCCTAAAGTAGTTTCTACTTTAAAATTGTCAATAAAGAAGTCGTAATCATTAGTATCATCTACAGTACCATCAGTTGCTAAAAAGGCAAATTTAGTTGAAGCACTTGAACTAGGAATATCATATGTATAGCTTTGAGAAGTATTCGTCACTCCACTATTCACATCAAAACTTACAACTTCACTCCAAGTTGCTCCTTCATCTTCTGACATTACTAATTTTACAGTATCATCAGATCCCATATCTAATGGTGTAGTTAAATTCCATTGTGTAACACCATAATCAAAAGTTACTTTTTTATTACCTCCAGTTAAATCAAAAGTTGGAGAAATTATCCAACCAATTCTATTGGTAAAATATAAATTTACTTTTATAGAATTATTTACCGTACCTGCATTTAAGAAAGCATCAGCAAACCAGATACCATTTTCAGTTCCTGTTGGTCCTGTTGTTACATCACCTTCATTATTTAAAGTCCAACAATTTGCAGGATAAGTTGAAGTGTTAAAATCTTGCGTATAATCATTTGTAACTGGAGCACATTCTGTAGTAAAACAAGTAGAAGTAGACCAATCACTTAAATCACTGGCACTACAAGCACTTCTGACCCAAACACAATAAGAGGTTGCTGGTATTAACCCAACAAGATTTACTGTAGTTACACCTGTACCAACAACACCAGTAGGAGTTGTTGTAGCTGTTGGTACTGCTGAATTAGATGAAATATAATATTGGTAACCATTTGCAGGTGGAGTTGTAGATTCAGCCCAATAAATTGATGCTGTTGTAGTTGTTACAATATCAGAAACTAAATCGGTTGGTTCTATACAAGTTGGAGTAATTGCCAATTTGAAATCATCAAAATTGATACCATTTGGTGCATTTGGTGCAACTACATGAATTCCATAAGTGTAAGCTGTTGTTACAGTAGGAGTAAATTCATAACTAAATTTTGTCCAATTTGGACCTTGATAACCAGTTACTTCTGATAATATATTTGACATTTCTCCTTCCATTTGACTTTCACCAACACCAACAGTAATGTCATATCCTACAACATCATCATTTGTTCTCATATAATAACTTAATGTATAAGAGGTTCCAGCATTTAATATTGTTAAGGGTGTAAAAGCCCAACCATCTGTACTCCAAGTTCTTCTTAAAGAATTGGTACCACTATAGGCAATTGGCGTGTTAGAAATTGACCAAGTATTGGTTGTATTAGCATAATCCCAACAGCCAGGAAAAACATTTGTTCCTGCAGTTAATGAATCAAAATTTTCTATCCAAGGTAAGGCAGTTTGTGGTAAACATTTTGTTGTAAAAGATAATGGACCAACCCAAACACCATAAGCACCAGCTCCACAATCAGAACGTACCCATACTTTATAAGTTGTATTTGGAGCTAATGATGATATTGAAGCTGAAGAAATAGAATTAACACTTACTGGAGTTAATAAACTTGGATCTGAAGCAGAACTTGCTCCAATAACATATTGCCAACTTACTTCTGAACCACCAGCACTCCAAGAAATATCAGCAGTTGATGCAGTAGTTACATTTAATGTTAAATCAAAAACATCTGGACAAGGCGGAATTGTTTCCCAAGAAACATCATCAATAAGGATGCTGTTTGCTGGAGTTCCTAAATTTCTAAAAGCCAAATTTTCTGTAATACTAGGATCAGTTCCTAATTCTGCAATAAAAGTATCATAAACAGCAGTTGATGTAGTTGTAAATGATTGTAAAGAAACAAAAGATGCTGGATCAGTAATATCATTCAAATAACCAACTTCTAATACGCCACCAGCAGTAAAATTAGCTCTTGCTTTAAATTTCAAACGATGTGTACCAGCACCACCATTACTTACTGATGGCATAACCACAACTGCTTGACTAGTTGCACTTCCAGAATAAATATATAAATCATTTGGCGCACTAAAAGCAGAACCATTTTGAACATTTGCTGTTCCAGTTGTACCTACTTTACCCCAACAAACTGGGAAAGTAGTTGCTGCATCAAAATTTTGAAAAAACTGAGTAACAGCATTACATGAAGTAGCAAAATTTAAAGCTGTACTCCAAGGACTAAATTCTGAACCACAATTTGATCTCATGTAAAATTGATAGTTTGTACCAGGTAATAAACTTGAAGCAGAATATATAGGATTATTAGAAACCGCAGTTCCTGAAGTAGTTGAAGTTGGCGCAGTTGAACCTGATGGTAAAATTAATACTTCCCAAGCCACTTCACTTCCACCTGGTTCCCAAGTAAAATCTGCAGAAGTTGTTGCAATATTACTTACAACTGAATTTAATGGTATAGAACAAGATAACATTGCTTGAACAGTAGTAATATGATTTTCATCAGTAAAAGCACAAGCTGCATCATCAGAAAAATGCACTTTTACATCACTTGAAGTAATTCCTGTTACAGTTAGTGGAGAATCTCCAAAAGCAATAACAACATCAGACAAATCAGTAACAGTGATGTAATTATCTGCACCATTAAATTGGCAAGAAAAAACATAATCTACTCCAACAATCAAATTGCTTAATTTAGCATATTCGGATGTGTAGTTGTTTGTTGCAATTGTTTGTGGTAAAGAAAGATTATTACAAACAACAGTTGCACTAGGATACTGTGCCGTTCTAATACATTGAGCATAGCTATTCGTGACAAATGTCAAAAATAAAGCTAATAATAACGTAATTTTTTTATAATTGGGTTGGGTTTAATTAATACTATGCGAATATAATAAAAAAAAGCCACTCTTGAAAAGTGGCTTTAATTTAATTTTTAAAAATGATTATTCTTTAATCACTTTAATTGTTTTTACTTGATTATCAGCAGTTACTTTTACTAAATAAGTTCCTTTTGATAAATTAGACATATCAATTTGTGATTGAGTTGCATTTATATATTTAGTGGCAACTTCTTGTCCTAATAAGTTAAACACAGCAACATTTGTAATATTTTTATTGTAAGAAATATTTAATACATTTTTAACAGGATTAGGAAACGCACTGAATCCTGTATTAGAAAATGTTGAATTTGCTAAAGATGCATCATATGCAGAAAGTTGAAATGAATCATCAGCGCCTGTACCAAAACTATATCTCCAAACCCCGATATAAATTATTTGTCCTGGAGTTAAACCAGTTAAATTTATTTTAGAGAAATTATTAGTTCCTGCAGTAATATCATCGTTACAACCAATTTCAGTAAATGCACCACAAGTTCCAGAAAAAACACTCATAACAGTATCATTCATTAGACTTCCTTCAACACCAGCAGTTTCTAGAGTTAGAGTAGTTGTATTTGGTACTACTAAACTATACCATACATCATCAACACGATTTGTTTGGCAATTATATGTTAATCCTGTTATTGTAGAACCACCAACATTTGATGTAACTATTACATTTTCATTAAATGTACCACCAGCATTTATTTGAATTGCACCTGCACAATTATCATTATTTGGAGGACAAGCCAATTGGGTTTGTGCAGTACTTGTTAATATACAAGTATCATCTTGATCATTTGCAACTGTAAAAACTACTGATGTACCGTTTGTATATGGTCCAAAGTGAGAAATTCCTGTAGCAGTTACTGCTTGATTTGCACTTCCTTGATCATCAGAAACAGTTATTGAAGTTGCAGTTCCTAAATCAGTGATATTTACATCTACAAAAAATCCTTCAGAGTTTGGGCAATCAGAAACAACAGCATATGATACCGTTGCATTTGTACAAGTTGGAGCGCAATTTATTCTGAAGGTTTGACTTTTGGCATTTGTATTTTCACCATCTAATAAAATCAAATAGGTTACACCAGCTGTTAATTCTCCGATTGAATCTATTCCAACCACTGAGTTATCATCAATACATGTCCAACCAGTATTATCACACACATTATCTGCTACTTTATAAAAATAATCAATATAATTAAATCCTGGAGCTCCAGTAACTTCTAAACTATAAACACCAGTAATAGTCGGAGTAAATGAATATAATAATTCTGTTCCGTTTGTTGTAAATCCACAAGTATTTACATTCCAATAACCTTGACCAGCTACCATATCTGCTACAGTATCATCACCACAATTTGCAATAACAGTTGCAGTAGCGCAATCTGGAGGACAAATTGCTTGAGTTAAAGTAGTACTAGTTAAAAAACAATTTGAATCTTGATCGTTTGCAATTGTAAATATCACAGGAGTAGCATTTGTGTATGGTCCAAAGTGATAAATTCCAGTTGTAGTTACATTTTGTGTTGCAGATCCTTGATCATCAGAAACAGTTAAAGAAGTAGCAGTACCTAAATCTGAAATATCAACATTTATTAAAAACTGCTCACCATTTCCACAATCCGAAACAACTGTATAGGTTGCTGTTGCATTGGTACAAGCTATTATTGACCATTCTAAAGTATAGGTTCCAGAATTTCCATTATACCCATCTTGTACCCAATATATTGTTTGATTATTACCTGTGTTGTTAGCCCAAGTTACCACTTTATAATCCGGATCATCAAAACAATCAATTTCAGTTAGATTGGTACAATCTCCATAATAAACAGAAACAGCCGAATCATAATCATTGCTTGTTTGTCCTATTGTTAAAGTAGATCCATTTGGAACCATTATAGAATAATAAATATCTGAAGCATTACTAGTGCTACAAGAAGGTATATTATCATTTGATGCATCAACAGTAGATCCTGTATATGGAGACGCTTCTAGACCTAAATCAATTACTGTAGAACAAAAATCCCCCTGAATTGGATCTCTTGTAGTAAAACTAAATTCACTACAACCAGTAGCATTACCTATAGAATTATAGGGTACAATTGAAACATAATAAGTTGTTGATTCTAAAAGGGTTCCTAATGCATAAGTTACAACATTTGAAATATCTGTAGAAGCCAAAACATTTGAACCACCAGATGTAGTTCCTACTTTTAAATAATAACCTGCAACTCCACCTGTAGCTTCACTCCAAGAAATGTTACCTGTTAGGCCAACATTAGCATCACCATCTACTGGTGTTATTAAACTTACATCACAATTTGGAATTGCTGTAGCTGTATAATCAGCAGTAATTGTTAATGACATTGTGATAAAGTCTGACCAGTTATCTGATGGCAAATCACTTGAAGTAATTGTAATATTACTAAATGATGAAATATCCATACCGACTAAATCTGACGCACAAACTGTTGATACTACACCATCAATATTCATTTCGTATGAATACCATACGTTACAGAAATCTGCATTTCCAAGTGTGGCAGCACTTATAGTAAGTGTGTTTAGAGTACCTCCATAACACGTAACTTCGGTGTTATTAATAGATAATACTGTTGGGTCATCATCTTGACCTGTAATTGTAAATACTTGATTACAAGTTTGTCCTTGTGACATGATTGACACAAAAAATAGAAATAATAAAGTAATTTTTTTCATAGTTGGGTTTAATTAATTAATAAGCAATAAAATTAGTAAAAAAAAATGATTAATTAAAAAAAGCCCATCAAATTTTGATGAGCTTTCTATATTTATCACAAAAAAACTACTATCCAATACTTGCAACCTGAACCATTTCGTTTGCATCAGTAGTATATTCTACACCATCAAATCCGAAACCGAATAAATTATAAAAATCATTTCTATATCCTTCTAAGTCACCAATTTCTGGTAATGTTTCTGTAGTAGCATCTAGCCATAATTTGGCAACTTTATCCTGTACATCGGTACGCATTTCTAAATCATCAATTCTAATTCTTCCTTTATCATCAGTTGGAACTGCATTTCCTGTATACAATCGTTCTTGATACAAACGTTGTATTTGCTCAATACATCCTTCGTGAATACCTTCTTCTTTCATAATTTTGTACAACAAGGATATATATAACGGAATTACAGGTATAGCCGAACTAGCTTGTGTTACCAATGCTTTATTGACAGATACAAATGCTTTTCCTTGAAGCGCTTTCAAGCTATCTGTAATTTCAAATGCTGTTGCTTCTAGATTATCTTTGGCACGACCAATGGTTCCTTTTCTGTAAACAGCTTCTGTTAGTGATGGTCCAATATACGAATAGGCAACAGTTGTAGCACCATTGGCTAATAAATTTGCATCTTTGAGTGCATTTATCCACATTGCCCAATCTTCGCCACCCATAACGGCAACGGTATTTTCGATATCATCACCTGAACAAGGTTCTATAGAAATTTCTGAAACTTTTCCAGTATGAAAATCAACTGTTTTATTGGTATAAGTTGCTCCAATTGGTTTCAAAACCGAACGATGTAAAACTCCTGTTTTGGGATGCAATCGTACAGGAGAA
>JAYTVI010000222.1:0-10912 GCA_043744095.1 Flavobacterium sp. | reverse complement strand
GCGAAAGATTAACAATAATTTTATATAAAAGTCACTATGCGACAAATTTATCTTATACTATTTATTGTCTTTGCTTATTCTTTGAAAGCACAAACAATTGAAAGTTTTGTTCCAAAAAACTGGAAATTAATATACAAAACTTCTGGAGATTTAAACAATGACTTAATAGCTGATGCAGTAATCATTATTGAAGAAAATAATAAAGAGAATTATAAATTAAATGAATCCTTAGGTAAGGATACTTTGAATCTAAATCCTCGAAATTTAATTGTTCTTTTGAGACTTAAAAACGGAAAATTTAAACTTGAAGAAAAGAATGATTTAAAATTTACTCCAAGCGAAAATGATGAGGAGAATACTTGCTTGGAAGATCCACTTTTAGAGACAAATGGTATCGAAATTAAAAACGGACTTTTATTTGTAAAATTTAATTATTTTAAAAGTTGTGGCTCGTGGACTACAACTACAACTGAATTCACTTTTCGGTTTCAAAACAAGAAACTAAAATTAATAGGATTTGATTATTCTTCTACTCATCGAGCAAATGGAAATGAGAATAGTTTAAGTATTAATTTTATTACAAAAGAGAAAATTGTTTATTCTGGTGGTAATGTTTTTGATGAAACAAAAAATAAATCTGTATATAAAAAGAGTAAAATTCAATTTATGAAACTTATTAATCTAAGTGATTGTAATGATAAAACATACTCAAAACTACTGGACATAAATTAAAAACAATAACTAGCTTCCGTTTTGTGCTTTTGAGAGAAAAGTGCTATACTCACATTTTTCTATCTAAAGAAAAACTATCTTAGTGGAAAATATGTTGTTTCGAATTTCACAATTGCAATGAGGTTTCAAAACACAAAAAAATTTACCTATAGAAATTTTGCACTATTTGAATTCTATTTTTCTAATAAATTTAAAAATTTTGCGTTTGTAGTATAGTTAACATCCAATACAAACCCAATGAAAAAGTATTTTTTTCTATTTCTCATCGTTTTTGTAATGAGTTGCAAAACAAAATCGGGTATCACAAATTCTAAAGATACAACTGTAGAAAAAACAGAAGCAAAATTTATTAAACTAGATCATAGCACCATTGCCGTTGCACAAAAAGACAAAGCATATGAGTTGGGCAAACGAATTTTGATGACTTGTAATACCTCTAAATTTCAAACTTTTAACGAAAGTGAGGCAACACTAAGTGTTATTAAAAATATAACCCAAGAACGATTGACCAAAACTTGCTTGAAATTTAAACTGCGTTATGGCGATTTTAAAGACCTTGAACTGGTTTCGATTTATAAAATTAGATCCGAGAATATTTTGCTGTTTCGATTCAAAGCTTTGTACGAAAAAAAGATTGCCAATAAAGAACTTCGTGTATCTTTGAATGAAAA
The DNA here is from genome assembly GCA_043744095.1 of Flavobacterium sp. Lineage (GTDB taxonomy): Bacteria > Bacteroidota > Bacteroidia > Flavobacteriales > Flavobacteriaceae > Flavobacterium. The sequence goes on along the minus strand of JAYTVI010000222.1, from coordinate 9,509 downwards.
CAATCAAGTTTCAGCAATTCAATCCTTAGATTGGTATGATACATTTGTATACAAATAATATCAAAAAATGAATCCTAATCAAGAAATAATAAAAAAATTCTATACTGCATTTGCCAATCAAGATGCGGCAACAATGGCTAGTTGTTATCACAAAAACATTCAATTTGAAGATCCAGCTTTCGGAATTCTAAAAGAAACTCAAGTTCCTAAAATGTGGAAAATGCTACTAGAAAGAAGCAAAGGAAACATAAAAATTGAGTTTTCTGATATTATTGCCAACGATACAACAGGTTTTGTCACTTGGACTGCAACCTATATTTTTAGTAAAACCAATAGAAAAGTTGTCAATAATATCAATGCTAGTTTTGAATTTAAAGAAGGGCTAATCATCAAACATACTGACCATTTTAATCTCTGGAGATGGAGTTCACAAGCATTTGGAATAAAAGGTTTTCTACTAGGCTGGACACCTTTTATGAAGCAAAAAATACGAGAACAAGCAAGATTATCTCTAGAAAAATACAAATCACCAAATTAAATTTCAAACTTCCAATCTTTTTTTCCATACCACAATTGTCCATCAAAAACTTCTAATGGGCAATCAAAATTATTGGTGTATAATGCTCCAGTTCCTAAACCTTGTGGCATCAAATTATGTTGCAAAAAAGTAAATTGAGCAATAGCATTTAGTCCAATATTACTCTCTAAAGCTGATGTAATCCACCAACCAATATTGTGTTTTTTGGCCAATGAAATCCATTCTAAAGTCCCTCTTAAACCACCTACAAAACTAGGTTTTAAAATGATATAATGCGGCTTGATTTTTTGCAATAAAGCTTCCTTTTCTTGTGCAGTAAAAACACCTATAAGCTCTTCGTCTAGCGCAATAGGAATTGGAGTCGTTTTACACAGTTCTGCCATACTGTCAGTTTGATTTTTTTGAATAGGTTGTTCTATGCTATGTAATTTAAATTCAGATAATTGATATAATTTATCTAAAGCGTTTATTACATCAAAAGCACCGTTAGCATCAACTCTAATTTCTATCTCTTCTGGTGTGAAATTTTGTCGAATAAACCGTAATAAAGCTATCTCTTTATCAAAATCAATAGCGCCAATTTTAAGTTTTATACAACCAAATCCAGCAGCAATTTTTTCTTGAATTTGTAGCAACATTTCGTCTGGTTTTCCCATCCAAACTAAGCCGTTTATAGTGATGCTTTTTTGACCTAGAGTAAACTCAGATGGGAACAATAAAAAAGGGTTTTCTGATTGCAAAGATTGAAACGCCATTTCAACTCCAAACTGTATAGATGAAAATTCAAGCAAGCTTTCCCAAAGAACATCTTGACCTAAATGAATATTGTCACAAACCCATTGTAGTTTTGCTTCATAATCTGGTCTATCATCACAACTCAAACCTCTTAGCAAGCCACACTCACCTATTCCTTTTTTACTATTTTGCTCCAAGATGATAAACCAAGTTTCTTTTTCGGTCATAATTCCACGAGAAGTTCCCGATGGTTTTTTGAAATTTAGAATATATTTATGGTACGTTGCTATCAATTTTTTTGATTTCTATTATTCGATTACATTCAAAATTTTATCGAAACATTTTGTAGGCAAACCTGCTTTTTTAAAAGCATCAAAATCTTGTTTCACTTTCTGAGACCAACTCAAACTATCGTTAACATTTTGAGATTTGTATTTTTTATAAATTGATTTGGCTTGACTGTATTTGTTTTTTAGCAAATAAGTGTGTGCTAAGTTGAGTTTGGTTTGCAATTCAATATCGTCTAGTTTTTCAGCTTCTTTTAGTACATTCAATGCTTTGTCATATTGTTTTGTGAAAATATAATTGGTACCAAGCGCATTATAATCGGCTACTTTGGCTTTGCCATCTGCAAGTATTGGTAATAATTTTTGAATAGATTCGCTGTATTTATGTTTGCCGAACAATACTTTTGCTTCGGCTCTTTGACCGTCATAAACGATTTTTGAAGCACCAGATTCAGAAAAACAAGTTACCCCAGCATCTTTGAATAATTTGGTCTTTTCCTCTGCTAATAAAGCGTTATATTGTGTAAAACTGTACTTTTCTTGAATTTTTTCTAATACACAAACACAATAATTATCTGAATTGGCTATTTTTTTTGATAATTCGGTTGATTTGCAAATCTCTAAAACTGCTTTTCTATTCTCTAAATTCCAACCTCTGTTGAGTTTATAGTCAACCCAAGGCACCACTTCTAGAACAATTCTGGCTTTCATAACCCAATTTTTATTCTCAAAACCAAACCACATTTCATCAGAATTCAAACATTTTGATGTTTTTAACGAAAGTCGTTTTGCTTCTTTATTAATTGGTGTTTCTTGATTGAAACAGCTGTTTTCAAATTTTCCGCTTTCAATATAATTTGAAGTTGCCATTTGATTGGTAAAAATCCCATAGGTACAAGTATCATCTCCAGAAGTTTTCGATAAGAGGAAAACTGCTCCTGCAGAACCTTGACTAATACCTGTTGGATCTGGAATGGCTTTCAGGATTGAAACCAAACTGTTGGCAATTTTTTGATTCTCGTCGAGTAACGTTATTCTATAAACAATTTCAGTTGTTCCAGCAGGTAAATCCTCAATATGTATAGCGGTTCGTTTTCCTGAACCCAAAGTAACTTGCTTAGAGTAAGCACGATCTTTGTCCCAAAAGCCATCTTGTTGGGCAACAGTTTGAAGTGTAAAAAGAATCAGAAAATAGAAAAATTTATTTTGCATCATTGTAATTTATGTATGCAAAGATATTTAATTCGTTTATGAAGTTATGAAAAGAATTTGGAATTATTTTTTAAAGAAAAACCTTCCATTTCTGAAAGGTTTTAATTTTTAAATATCGATATGCTTTTTTAAAAACTCAAACAATGGAGTTGCATATTCAAAATCTAAATTCCAACAATCAAGTAAATAATTCCTATCTTTTTCTTGAGGTTCTAAATTTTGAAATGACAAATAAGAGTAAACTTGAGTCTTTAAATCTGGAACATTATAAGTTTCATCTTTGGCTTTCAAACAATCATTAAAAGGTTTAAAACATTCAAATATTCCTTGATGTTTTTCAACTGTTAAACTTAATAAAAGTTTTTCCAAATCACCATTATTGTTATTATTTGGAAAAAGAAATAATTCAAAATCAATCCCTAAATCTTGTTTTTGTTTCTCGAGTGCTTTAACTCTTTTTTTATAATCTGAATCTGCATCAAATATTAAAAGATTTATTCCTTCTTGATCTGTGTTTTTAATAAACTCATTTTTAGATAAATGAATTTTATCTTTACCTTTCACGTCAACAAAAGATATATGTTCAAATTTATCTTTTCAAATATGAAAACATACGAAATCTTCTAAAAACCTTTTATCACCTATACCCTCACCAAAAATAGTTACTGCCATTATCTTAACTCATTTTCTTGCTCAATAGCAAATTCGAACTCATCAAAATTATAAGAATATGCTTTTATATCGCCTTTGGGTAATTTTTTTAAACTAAAACATTTAGTTTTATCTTGATAGTCCTTGAAATCTTCTTCTTCTAAAACTTCTTTGAATGTTTTTAAAAATTCGTTATTGTGAGTTGTAATGAACAATTGTACATTGTTTTGATGAGCTGTTGAAATAATTACTTTACAGAAATCTTTAAATTTTGAGTAATGGATACCTGTGTCTATTTCATCAATACATAAATATTGTTTAGAACATATTACTATTTCCATTATTAATCTAAAAAGGCGTATAGTACCATCTCCAAAAAATGCTAATGGTATTAATCTTTCTTTGTTATTATTTGTAATCCAAAATCCTATTACTGCATTTTTATTATTAATTAAAGTGACTTCTATGTCAACAAGATCAGGAATTAAAGAACATAATTGATTTATCAATTTCTTCTTATCGTCTCTATTATCAGTAAAATAAACTGAATAAAATCTAATCAAATCATTTTCATAATAAGCAGAAGAGTATACAAATGGAAAAAAACTATCAAATTGTTCAAAATTTTGTGAGTTCCAAAATCTTTTATATTCAAATTTATCTGCTTTTTTTATTTTGAGAATTTCCTTTTCGATAATCGTTGTATTAAAAAAATTACTAAAGTTTAACCTATCTTCTGATAGCAAACTATCAACGCTAAAGGCTTCATATTCAGCATTAAAATACATTTCATTAATGTATACTTTTTTGAATTTAATAATATTTGACTCGGCAAATTTATTTAAAAAAAATAAAAAAGGATTTGATTGCATTTCAGCGACATTATCATCAAATACTTTTCTGAAATGAACTATTGATTGAAAATTATGAATCGTTTGAGCTGAATTTTCCTCAAATAATAATGTTTCTAAAAAACTAGTTTTCCCAACATTATTATCTCCGAGTATTAAATTAAATTGTCCGAAATTTTCAACAGACAAATAATCAAAACATTTAAAGTTTTCAATTGTAATACTTTTTATGTGCTTCACATTTTCCATACAACAAAACTACATAAATTAAATTTGATATTCAAAAAACTACATATTCCGTCTATACTGACCGCCAACTTCAAACAAACCACTTGTAATTTGTCCTAACGAACAAACTTTGGTTGCTTCCATTAACAAAGCAAAAAGATTTTCGTTTTTAATGGCTGCCGTTTGTAATAATTCTATTTGTTCAGCAACTTTACTGGTACTTGATTTTTGTAAATTGGTTAGCATATCAATTTGATATTGTTTTTCTTCTTCGGTGGCACGAATTACTTCTGCCGGAATTACCGTTGGTGAACCTTTACTACTTAAAAACGTATTTACTCCAATAATTGGAAATTCTCCTGTGTGTTTCAAGGTTTCGTAATACAAACTTTCTTCCTGAATTTTACTTCTTTGGTACATCGTTTCCATTGCGCCAAGAACACCGCCACGTTCTGTGATTCTGTCAAATTCTTGTAAAACGGCATCTTCTACTAGATCGGTTAATTCTTCAATAATAAACGAACCTTGAATTGGGTTTTCGTTTTTTGCCAACCCTAATTCTTTATTAATAATCAACTGAATTGCCATCGCTCTACGAACTGATTCTTCTGTTGGTGTCGTAATTGCTTCATCATACGCATTGGTATGCAGTGAGTTACAGTTGTCATAAATTGCATACAAAGCTTGTAAAGTGGTACGAATATCATTAAAATCAATTTCTTGAGCGTGCAAGGAACGACCTGATGTTTGAATATGATATTTCAACATTTGTGCTCTTTCGTTAGCACCATATTTTAATTTCAATGCTTTTGCCCAAATTTTACGAGCTACACGACCAATCACTGCATATTCAGGATCAATTCCGTTAGAGAAGAAGAACGATAAATTTGGTCCGAAATCATTGATGTTCATTCCGCGACTTAAATAATATTCCACGTAAGTGAAACCATTTGCCAATGTAAAAGCCAACTGCGAAATAGGATTTGCACCTGCTTCGGCAATATGATAACCCGAAATAGAAACTGAGTAAAAATTACGAACATTTTGAGTAATAAAATATTCTTGAACATCGCCCATTAATCGAAGTGCAAATTCTGTTGAGAAAATACACGTGTTTTGTGCCTGATCTTCTTTTAAAATATCCGCTTGAACCGTTCCACGAACTTGAGCTAATGTTTTAATTTTGATATCATTATAAACTTCTGAAGGTAAAACTTGATCACCTGTAACACCAAGCAACATCAATCCTAAACCATTATTTCCTTCGGGTAAATTTCCTTGATATTTTGGTCTTGTAGTTCCTTTTTTCTTATAAATTTCATTGATTCGTTCTTCAATTTCTGTTTGAAGATTATTTTCTGTAATGTATTTTTCGCAATTTTGATCAATTGCTGCATTCATAAAGAATCCCAATAACATTGGAGCCGGACCATTGATTGTCATCGAAACCGAAGTTAGCGGATGACTTAAATCGAAACCTGAATACAATTTTTTAGCATCGTCTAAACAGCAAATTGATACTCCTGCATTTCCAATTTTTCCATAAATATCAGGTCTAATGTGTGGATCATTTCCGTATAATGTTACAGAATCGAATGCCGTTGAAAGACGTTTTGCTGGTAATCCCGCAGATACATAATGAAAACGTTTGTTGGTACGTTCTGGTCCGCCTTCACCTGCAAACATTCGACTTGGATCTTCTCCTTCACGTTTAAAAGGATACAATCCTGATGCAAATGGAAATTCTCCAGGTACATTTTCTTGCAAATTCCATTTTAAAATATCACCCCAAGCTTTGTACTTTGGTAACGAAATTTTAGGAATTTGAGAATGAGATAAACTTTCGCTATGTGTTTTAATTTCAATAACTTTATCACGAACTTTAAAACTATAAATCGGATTTTTATATTTGTTTACTTTTTCGTCCCAATTGTAAATTATTTCCCAATTGTATGGATCGAGATTCATTTTTACTTTGTCGAATTCGGCAAGTAGCAAATTTAAAAAAAGATGAGATTTCTCCTGCGTCGAAATGACAAAACTAGCATCTAAACCAACTTTTGTGAGTTCGATTGTTTTTTCAGAAACCGATTCAATAGTTTTAAAAATTCCATATAATTTCTGAGCAACCTCAACTTGAGTCAAAGCTATTTCATCATACTTTCTGTTATTTTCTGCAATTTCCGATAGATAACGTGTTCTATGTGGTGGAATTACGAAAATTTTCTCACTCATTTCACGAGTGATTTGAAAAGTCGATATTAAATCGGCTCCTGTTTTTTCTACAATTTTATCCATTATAGATTTGTAGAGCGTATTCATACCTGGATCATTGAATTGAGAAGCAATTGTACCGAAAATTGGCATTGTATCGACATTTTCATCCCAAAGATTGTGATTGCGTTGGTATTGTTTTTTGACATCACGAATGGCATCTAATGCTCCACGTTTGTCAAACTTATTTAAAGCAACTAAATCGGCAAAATCCAACATATCGATTTTTTCCAATTGGGTTGCTGCACCGAATTCTGGCGTCATTACATATAAAGAAACGTCAGAATGATCCATAATTTCAGTATCACTTTGACCAATTCCAGAAGTTTCTAGAATAATTATATCGTATTTGGCTGCTTTCAAAACTTCAATTGCTTCGTTTACATATTTTGACAAAGCTAGATTTGATTGACGCGTTGCCAACGAACGCATATAAACTCTAGGATTATTAATAGCATTCATACGAATTCTATCTCCCAAAAGTGCGCCACCAGTTTTACGTTTTGATGGATCTACAGAAATTAATCCGATAGTTTTTGTTGGAAAATCGATTAAAAATCGTCTTACTAATTCGTCAACTAAGGATGATTTTCCTGCGCCACCTGTTCCAGTAATTCCGAGAACTGGAGTTTGCCTACCCAACCCTTCCAAAGAAAGGGCTTTGAAAACAGAATGAAATTCTTCTGATTTATTTTCTGCAAATGAAATTAATCTTGCAATTGTAGTAACTTCTTTAAGTATAAGTGATTCTTGAATTTCCTTCCCTTTGGGAAGGATTAAGGATGGGCTTGGATAATCGGAACGTTGTACTAAATCGTTAATCATTCCTTGCAAACCCATAGCACGACCATCATCTGGAGCATAAATTCGTTCTATTCCATACTCTTGTAATTCTGAAATTTCTGAAGGCAAAATTACACCACCACCACCACCAAATATCTTGATATGACCTGCTCCTTTTTCTTTTAGCAAATCATACATATATTTAAAATATTCATTGTGACCACCTTGATAAGATGTCATAGCAATAGCATTGGCATCTTCTTGAATTGCAGTATTTACTACTTCTTCTACACTTCTGTCGTGTCCAAGATGAATAACTTCAACACCTGTTGCTTGAATAATTCTTCGCATAATGTTGATGGCAGCATCGTGTCCATCAAAAAGAGAAGCAGCTGTTACAATTCTAACTTTATTTTTGGGAGTATACGGTATTTGTGGTTCCATTTGAAATTTGTACTATTTTGAGGCCGCAATTTACAGATTTTTCAAAAAAATGCCTATTAATTTGCATAAAACATAATATGGTTTTTGATTTAACTTTTTTAAATGAAATTAAGTTAGATTTGATAAAATAATTTATTACTAGAATTTACTTAGCCCAGATAAAAGCGGCATCCTTTTTTTGAGTTTTTTAACGAAGAAAAAGATAGAGCGGATAGCTGGAAAAAGCTTCAAAAAAAAGAATATGAAAAGAATTACACTTTTGATTTATTGTAAAGATCAGAAAGCAATAATTGCTACGGTAACTAATTTTATTGCAAATTGTGGAGGAAATATTATATACCTTGACCAACATGTAGATGCTGATCAGGATGTTTTTTTTATGCGTTTGGAATGTGAATTTGATTCTGAAAATTGGGATTTGAATAATTTTAAAAATGAATTTGAAACCATTATTGCATTGCCATTTGCTATGTCTTGGGAATTGTATCCTCAAGGACAAAAGCCTAAAATGGCGATTTTTGTTTCTAAATATGATCATTGCTTGTATGATATTTTAGGGAGATTTAATGCTGGAGAATTGTCAGTCGAAATTCCGTTAATCATTAGCAATCACTTAGACTTGAAGCCAATTTCTGAGCAATTTAAGATTCCGTTTTATTATGTTCCTTTTACAAAAGATAATAAAACTGAAGGTGAACAAAAACATTTGGAATTGTTGCAAGAATTTGCTGTAGATTTTGTGGTTTTGGCTCGATATATGCAAATTATTACACCCAATTTGATATCGGTTTATAAAAATAGAATTATAAACATTCACCATTCGTTTTTACCTGCATTTCCTGGTGCAAAACCTTACCATTCAGCTTTTAAGCGTGGTGTAAAAATTATTGGCGCTACAAGTCATTATGTTACCGAAGAATTGGATGAAGGTCCAATTATTGAGCAAGATACAACTCGTGTGTTACATAGCCATTCTATTGATGATTTTATTATGAAGGGAAAAGATTTGGAGCGTATGGTTTTATCAAGAGCAATAAAACTTCACGCTGAGAGAAAAACAATGGTTTATAGCAATAAAACCGTAATTTTTTCTTAGAATTTGAAACTTTTGTTATTGAGGTATGATATTTGATTTAGCTAAAAAAAATCTAATTATGAAAAAATATTTAGTATTGATGTTTACTGGTTTTACATTGTTAAGTTGTGCAGAAATGCAACAGGTTGCGAACCAATTGCCTGGTATATTGAATCAAGACAATCTTGATGTTGCTGGAGGTTTAAAAGAAGCTTTGAATAATGGTATTTCAAAACAAGTAACAAAATTGACTGCGACCGATGGTTTTTATAAAAATCAGATGGTTAAAATTTTGTTGCCTGAGGAATTACAAAAAGTTGATACTGGGTTGAGGAAAATAGGACTTGGAAGTCTTGCAGACGATGGTTTAAGAGCTTTAAATAGAACTGCCGAAGATGCTGTAAAAGAAGCTACTCCTATTTTTGTAGACG
>JAYTVI010000221.1:0-10991 GCA_043744095.1 Flavobacterium sp. | reverse complement strand
TTTACTGTTGAATCAAAAGTTCTTACTTCTGCTCCATTAGTTACTCTAAATCTATATCCTGTTGCTCCAATTGCTTGATTAGCATAGATAGTATTTGCAAAATTTGTTAAAGTACTACCACATTGTGATGCACTTATTTTTGTAGTGTTTGGTACTAAAGGCGTGTTTACAGTACAAGTAGCACCATAAGCTCTATAGAAACCTCCCATTTTTACAGCTACTCTAAGTGTATAAGTAGTAGCATACAAATTAGTTCCTGATAATTGAAAAAGGCTAAATCCATTTGTAGGAGTATTTATCACTCTTACATTTGAACCATTAGTTACTTCAAATTTATAACCTTCAGCACCTGCTACTTGTTGAGCATATATTGACTGATAAAAAGAAGTTAAAGTAGCACCACAAGACGGAACTGAAATAAAAGAAGTAGGATCAACCAAAGTATCATCAGCTGGACCAGAACAGTTGTCATCGATACCATTGTTTAATACTTCTACGTGACCTGGATTTATTTCAAAATTATTATCGTTACAATCTGTGCCAATATTATTTGCTGTATATCCAGTTGGTGGTGTTGCACCATAACAAACAGATCCTGCAGGCGCTCCATTATTGAATCCGTCATTATCAGTATCTACATATAAAACACTGCTTTGATAAATTAAACTATTAGTATCATCACAATCAGTATTGTTTGTAGATGTAAGTGCTGGTTGACCTGCACAAGCTATAACAGTTGTAGTTGAACCATAACCATCATTATCTGTATCTGCATAATAAGTTGTACCAGTAGTAACTGTTACTACAACATTAAAAGAACATAGTACTGGGGCATTAACTCCATCTGAAACGCTATAAGTAACTGTAGTAGTACCTACTGGGAAAGTTGCTCCTGGAGAATGTGTACTAGTAACTGTTAATGGAGCAATACAAGCGTCTGAATCAGAAGCAACTGGAGCAGTCCAAGTTACAACTGCAGTACATTGACCTATATCGTTTACAGCTGCAATATTTGAAGGACATCCTGTAAATACAGGTGCTGCATTTCCTGCGTCTGTAATAACTATAGTTGTTGAACCAGTAGTTGCTTGATAACCGTCTAATTTAATATAATAGGTTTGACCTGGTGTTAAACATGTAGCAGCAAGATATGCAGAATTGGCTAATCCACTAAAAGCACTTCCACCATCATCATTTGCAGCAATTAATGTATAAGTTGCATAATCATTACAATTAGTAACTGAATATAAAGCCAATTGATCATCAAAGCTAGGTGCTAAAATGGTTACACGCCCAGAAAGTGGTGCAACAAAAGTTCCCCATATTGAGTTTACTACTGAGTTACTAGACGGACACCAACCAGTTTGAACATTACAAGTTGTCAACGGAGGTACAACTTCTCCTACGTCACCAGTAGCTCCTGCGTTGCTGTATGGTCCGTTTGAACCCATTACTAAAGCAATTGGAGAACAAGGTAAATCACCTCTTACAGAAACCACAGTAATTACTTCATTTGAAGTAGCAACAGTACAACCGTTTACTGTTCGAACCAATACTACATAATAGGTACCTGGTGTTGCGAATGAAATTGTAGCTGGATTTGTTGTAGCACCTGTAATATTAGTGTAAGGACCACCAGAAACCGTTGCTGATTTCCATTGGAAAGTTCCACCTGTACCAGTTTCAGAATAAGAACCAGTTGAAGCTGTAAACAATGTCGCTGGACCAGATGCTGTACCTGCTACTGGAGCAGCTAAAACTGTAAATGTCCAAGAAGCACATCCTGAAGGTGTACCTACAGTATTTCTAGGAGTAACTGACCAAGTATGAGTACCTAGAGCTAAAACTCCAGCATCATAAGTCAAAGCCGTTTGATTGATAACCGAACCAAGATCTAAAACTAAATCATAACTTGTAGCTCCACTCACTGAAGGCCAGCTTAATATAACCGATGCACTTCCACAAGCAGTACCTGCATTTGTTGGAGTTGTTGGACTTGTTATACAAGAAGGAGTACTCGCTGTAACACAAATTGTAAACAAACCAGTTCCTGTGCCAGTAGTTGTGTGATACACTCTAACAAAATAGGTGTTTCCAGCAGTTAAACCAGAACCTGTATAAGTTTCAATACCTGCTGTAGAAGTTGAATTCACACAAGCCAATGATGTTAAAGTACCTGAACATAAATTATCAGTTGAACTAAAAACTTGTACTTGTGCATTGAAACCTGCTCCAGATTGAACTGTAACAAGATCAGTAGAAGTTAATGCAGTAAATTTATACCAAACATCATCATCTGGCGAACCACCACAAACTGCTTGTATACTTTGTGTAGAATTTAATGTACTTCCGGAATTCGCTAAACAAGTACTTGCAGTAGTTAATGCTATAGCACCACAAATATCATCATTTGCAGGTGGAGGAGTAAATCCATTCACGCAAATTGAAATTTCTGGAGTTGTACCGTTACCAGTTCCTGAGTGATACACTCTTACATAATAAACAGCACCTATAGTTAAAGTTGTTGGATTTAGACTTTCTGTTAAACCAGTAAGTGTAGCATTTGCACAGCTTATTGGTGTTAAAGAAGCATCTAACAATTGTAATACTGCATCATAACCACCAGCACCACGAACAGTAACTGTTGTGTTTACAGCAGTAGCAGTAAATTTGAACCATACATCATCATCTGGAGTACCAGCTGTTCCTGCAGTACACACACCAATTCCAGTAGAAGCAGTAGCTCCAGCAGTTCTGTAGTAAGTCCCACAGAAACCTGTACAAGCAGATGTATTTACTGTTAAATCAATTGCACCTGTAGATTCATTATTTGCAATTGTTGGAGTTGAAGCAGCTGCACTATAATTTCCGGGAGTAAATGCATATTTCACATTACAATCTTGCAAACCTGTTAAAGCATTTGAAGCAACACTAGAAAAATTTTGAACGTTTGCTACTTGTTGGGTTTGTAATTCAACAACTGTAGGTGTTGCACCCATTGTAGAACCATTAATACCCATTGTATAAGTATAACTATAGTTTGCAGTACCATTAAATAATTCCATAGTACCGTAAACAATTTCTACAACACCTGTTGTTTCGTATAGTTTTACTTGAAAATTTAAGTTTGGACCTGCGTTACCAAATGTTTCCATTCCTATCCACTCAATTGTAGCTACACGATTTGGTGATGTACCCGTAAGTTGGTATTTGATAGCGTTATTTAATCCAGCAGCCGTTCCTGGGTTTCCAGGAGTAACTAAATCTTCGTAAAAAGGTGCTATTGTTAAAGTAGAACCTGTACCTCCGCTTGTAGTAAACACAGTATTTTCATAACCATAAGCTCCAGTGCCACTTCCAGTTGCAGCAGTCCCTGTGTTGAAAGTCAAGAAACCATTAGTTGAAGCTAAAAAATTAGAATAAGAATTGCCTTTGTAATTAAATGCAAAACCAATTGGTTGCGACGTACTTAAATTATCATCTGTACTTACAGCATTTTTCCAAGTACCTATTAAACTTGTACCTGTTCCTGAAATTGAAGCGAATGTATTTGCGGTTTTTGCAACATCAAATGTACAATTTACAACCCCAACAGTACATGAATTAGTAGTAGCATTGCCTCCACCATTTGCGCAAGTTATTTTGCATCGATAATATTTTGTAGCCGAAATTGAAGCAGTTGTGTATGTTGCTGTAGTAGCGCCAGTACCGCCAACAACATTTGCAAAAGTAATATTATCGGTTGACTCTAACCATTGTAAAGAAATACCTGTCACACCAGTAGTAAATCCAGCAGCTGATAAAGTTGTAGTAGTACCACTACAAACACTTGCTGTTGAAGGTATAGTGCCCGCAGTTGGTGTTCCCGAACAAGGAGATGGTGGAGAATAAGTGTATGTCAACCCATTACTTGGCATACCAGGTGGTGTTGCTGAAGTATTAAATGCCTGAGTTGTGCTTGTAGTATTTGTAGCACTTAAAGTTGATGCTGTAAACAATGCCGTTGAAGCATTTGTTCTTATATTGAAATCAGAAGTAGATGTTCCTCTTAAACCTATTTGAGGACCTGTGGTAGTTGAACCACTTACAGCCGTACTTCCTATTGCAAATGAACCTGGTCCGTATGCAATAACTACTTTATTTCCATTTTCTTGAAGTCTAATCTGATATGTTTGACCATAACTAGTTGTACTAGAAGACAAATACGCCACGTGCCAGTCTTTCCACTGAATTACAATTTCACGATTTGGAGAAGTTCCAACTACATCCCATCGTAATTCACCTGTTCTTCCGCCTAAACTAAAAAAAGAATTTGAATCTTTACCCCATGCAGAAATAGCACCATTATATGCAGTACTTCCAGTGATAGGTGTATAATATCCAGTTGCTGGTGCCGTACCTCCTAATGTAATAAATCCATTTGTGCTTATTGAACAAGATGTGTAAGCAGTACCATTAAAAGTAAAAGAAAATGGAAATCCTGAAGCTGTATATATTACATCATCTTGAGAAGTTGAAATTGTGTTTCCTGTCGGAACACCCAAAATAGCTCCTGGAGAAGATGCAGCACCAGTAATAGTTGTAAAAGTTCCAGTAGTTTGAGCAAATGTATACGCACTAACTTGTGCTTTGGCGTTTAAACCAAACAGAATTATAAATGCAAATACCATTTGCATTAAAACTGAAAAAGAATTCCTCTTTTTCTCTACAGTGTCAGATTTCATTCCGACATCTGAATCACTTTGTTTTCTGAGGCAAGTATCTTTACTTGTTCCCAGAGAAATGTAATTTTTGTACATAGTTTTTTATTAATTAATATTCCTATAAATTTAAACTGAAATCTTAACATATACATAATAAAAACCAAACAAACTTTTAACATTTCGTTAATATTCGACAAAATGCAAAAAAAAACCGATGAGATTCAACTTATTTGTCTATAAAATCATTTTTCAAAAATTTTTTTGTAAAAAAAAACTCTCAATTTCTTGAGAGTTTTAAATTTTTATGCCTGACCAGTTGGTCCAAAGTTTAAAGGTATTGGCGGTTGTTCTGTATCTTTGATTTCGCCATGAGCGACTTCAAAACGATGCACATTTTCTGCCAATGCTTTTACTAATCTTTTAGCGTGCTGTGGTGTTAAGACAATTCTAGATTTCACTTTAGCCTTTGGTGTACCTGGCATTATACAAACAAAATCTAAAACAAATTCAGAAGCAGAATGATTAATGATTGCCAAATTAGAATAAATTCCTTCAGCTATCGATTCATCAAGTTCTATATTAATTTGCCCTTGTGGTTGTTTAGAATCACTCATCTTTTAATATATATATTCTTCTTTATTTGCCATCATCTCATTGTAATCGTCTTTAGACCCTACAATAGTATTATCGTATTCTCTCATACCTGTTCCAGCAGGAATTCTGTGTCCTACAATAACATTTTCTTTCAAACCTTCTAAGTAATCAATTTTACCTGCTACTGCAGCTTCATTTAATACTTTAGTAGTTTCTTGGAACGATGCCGCAGAGATAAACGATTTGGTTTGAAGCGATGCTCTTGTGATACCTTGTAAAACAGGCGTAGCAGTTGCGGTGATTACATCACGAGCTACAACTAGGTTTTTATCTGTACGTTTTAGCAAAGAATTTTCATCACGCAATTCGCGAGGAGAAATAATTTGACCTGCTTTTAAATTACTAGAATCACCTGCATCTTCCACCACTTTCATTCCGTAAAGTTTATCGTTTTCTACAATAAAATCTTTAGTATGAATCAATTGTTCTTCAAGGAATAAAGTATCTCCTGGATCTTCTACCCTTACTTTACGCATCATTTGACGGATAACAACTTCAAAGTGTTTGTCGTTGATTTTTACCCCTTGCAAACGGTATACCTCTTGAATTTCGTTTACCAAATACTGTTGAACAGCAGCTGGACCTTGAATTCTTAATATATCCTCAGGCGTAATAGCACCATCAGAAAGTGGAACACCTGCACGTACAAAATCATTTTCTTGAACTAAAATTTGACTTGATAATTTTACCAAGTATTTTTTTACTTCACCAAACTTCGATTCGATAACGATCTCACGGTTTCCTCTTTTGATTTTTCCAAAAGTTACCACACCATCAATTTCTGAAACAACTGCTGGATTAGATGGATTACGAGCTTCTAACAACTCTGTAATTCTAGGTAAACCTCCTGTAATATCTCCTGATTTAGAAGAACGACGAGGAATTTTTACTAATACTTTACCAGCTTTAATTTTCTCTCCGTTTTCTACCATTAAGTGAGCACCTACAGGTAAGTTATAAGAACGTATTAATTCGCCATCTTTTCCATAAACTAGTAAAGTTGGGATTAATTTTTTGTTTCTAGCTTCTGAAATTACTTTTTCTTGGAAACCAGTTTGCTCATCGATTTCTACTTGAAATGATTGTCCTTGTTCTAAATCTTCGTATTCAATTTTTCCAGTAAATTCAGAAACAATTACTCCGTTATATGGATCCCACTTACAGATTGTTGTTCCTTTGGTTACATTTTCTCCATCTTTTACAAAAATACTAGATCCATAAGGAATATTGTGTGTATTTAAAACTATACCTGTTTTAACATCAACTAATTTTAATTCGGTTGAACGTGATACTACAATATCAACTGCATTACCATCATTGTCTTCACCTTTTACTGTTTTAAGATCTTCTATTTCTAGTTTACCATCAAAACGAGTAAGTATACTTGACTCTTCAGAAATACCTCCTGCAACTCCACCAACGTGGAATGTACGAAGAGTTAACTGTGTACCTGGTTCACCAATAGATTGTGCTGCAATAACACCGACTGCTTCACCTCTTTGTGTCATTTTTCCAGTAGCCAAATTACGTCCGTAACATTTAGCACAAATTCCTTTTAATGCTTCACAAGTTAAAGGAGAACGCACTTCCATTTTTTCAATTGGAGAAGCTTCAACTGCTTTTACAATACTTTCTGTAACTTGTTGTCCTGAATATACTAAAATTTCTGAAGTAAGCGGATTGATTACATCTTGCAATGCTACACGTCCTAAAATTCTTTCTCCTAGAGATTCTACGATTTCTTCATTTTTCTTTAATGCAGAAACTTCTATACCTCTTAAAGTACCACAATCATCTATATTTACAATAACATCTTGCGAAACATCATGAAGTCTTCTTGTTAAATATCCAGCATCAGCTGTTTTCAATGCGGTATCGGCAAGACCTTTACGAGCACCGTGAGTAGAGATGAAATATTCAAGAATTGAAAGACCTTCTTTAAAGTTAGAAAGAATCGGGTTTTCGATAATTTCTCCACCACCAGCTGTTGATTTTTTTGGCTTAGCCATCAAACCACGCATACCGGTTAACTGACGAATTTGTTCTTTTGATCCACGTGCACCAGAGTCAAGCATCATATATACAGAGTTAAACCCTTGTTGGTCTTCTCTAATATTTTTCATTGCTAATTCTGTTAATTGTGCATTGGCAGAAGTCCAAATATCAATTACCTGATTGTATCTTTCGTTATTGGTGATTAATCCCATGTTGTAGTTTAAGGAAATACCTTCTACTTGCTCACGAGCATCAGCAATTAATTTTGTTTTTTGTTCTGGAATTCTAATATCACCTAAAGAGAAAGACAATCCTCCTTTGAAGGCAAATTTATAACCCATATCCTTCATGTTATCAAGGAAAGCAGCCGTTGTAGGTACGTTTGTAACCGCAAGGATTTTTCCGATAATATCACGTAAAGATTTTTTGGTCAATACTTCATTGATATAACCTGCTGCTTCTGGTACTACTTCATTAAACAATACTCTACCTGCGGTAGTTTGAATAATTTTATAAACCAAATCGCCTGCATCATTAAAATCTTTTGCTCTAATTTTTACACGAGCATTCAATTCTAATCTACCTTCATTTAAAGCAATATTTACTTCTTCTGCAGAATAAAACACGAGGTCTTGACCTAATATTGTCATTTCTGGAGTAGAGATACGTTCTTTGGTCATGTAATAAAGACCCAAAACCATGTCTTGAGAAGGTACTGTGATAGGTGCACCATTTGCAGGATTCAAGATATTGTGAGAAGCCAACATCAATAATTGTGCTTCTAAAATAGCTTCTGGTCCTAATGGCAAGTGAACTGCCATTTGATCCCCATCAAAATCCGCATTAAATGCCGTACATACTAAAGGGTGCAATTGGATTGCTTTTCCTTCAATTAATTTTGGCTGAAATGCTTGAATACCTAATCTGTGCAAAGTAGGAGCACGATTTAGTAAGATTGGATGTCCTTTGATTACATTTTCAAGGATATCCCAAACTACTGGCTCTTTTTTGTCAATTATTTTCTTAGCTGATTTAACCGTTTTTACAATTCCTCTTTCTATCAATTTACGGATTACAAAAGGCTTATACAATTCGGCTGCCATATCTTTTGGAATACCACATTCGAATAATTTCAATTCTGGACCAACAACAATTACCGAACGAGCAGAATAATCGACACGTTTTCCTAATAAATTTTGACGGAAACGACCTTGTTTTCCTTTAAGGGAATCCGAAAGTGATTTCAATGGACGGTTTGATTCTGTTTTTACAGCTGATGCTTTACGAGTATTATCGAAAAGTGAATCTACTGATTCTTGCAACATACGTTTTTCGTTTCTTAAGATTACTTCTGGAGCTTTAATCTCCATTAATCTTTTTAGACGGTTGTTACGTATAATTACACGACGGTATAAATCATTTAAATCTGATGTTGCAAAACGACCACCATCAAGCGGAACAAGAGGACGCAATTCTGGTGGAATAACTGGCACCACTTTCATAATCATCCATTCTGGACGGTTTTCTCGGTTCAAGTTAGACTCACGGAAAGATTCTACAACTTGTAATCTTTTTAGTGCTTCTGTTTTACGTTGTTTAGATGTTTCATTATTAGCAGAGTGACGTAAGTCGTATGACAAAGCATCTAAATCGATACGTGCTAATAAATCCATAATACATTCTGCTCCCATTTTGGCAACAAATTTATTTGGATCAAAATCATCTAAATATTGATTGTCTTGAGGCAGTGCATCTAAAATGTTTAAATATTCTTCTTCTGTCAAGAAATCTAATCTATGAATTGGTTCGCCTTCAGCATTTTTTGCAATACCAGCTTGAATTACTACATATCTTTCGTAGTAAATAATCATATCTAATTTCTTAGATGGCAAACCAAGTATATATCCAATTTTGTTTGGTAGCGAACGGAAATACCAGATATGAGCAATTGGCACAACAAGGTTGATGTGTCCTACTCTATCACGACGTACTTTTTTCTCGGTAACTTCAACCCCACATCGGTCACAAATGATACCTTTATAACGGATTCTTTTGTATTTACCACAAGCACATTCAAAATCTTTTACTGGACCGAAAATACGCTCACAAAAAAGACCATCACGTTCTGGTTTATGTGTTCTATAATTAATAGTCTCAGGTTTTAAAACTTCACCTCTTGACTCAGCCAAGATAGATTCTGGCGAAGCTAATCCTATTGAAATCTTATCAAATCTTTTGATAGGGTTTTTATCTCTATTATTATTATTTCTATTATTCATCATAGTTTTTACTATTGATTTATTGCAATTAAAAATTGATTTTATTTCAGTCTATAGTCAAATGTCTTAAAGTTTTTAAAGTCACGAATGACTTTCGGCTTTGGACTTTCAAACTTTCGACTTAAACGCTTCCTCGGATTACTTCTCTAAACTTCAACTCTATTTTGAAGTGCTAATTATTAAACTTCATTGTTTAATAAAAAATCGGAACGGGTTACGGGTCTAAATCTTAAAAAAACTCTTATAAATACCAAAGTAGAGAATGTTGCAATGCAACGTCTCTACAGTGGTAAAATTATTTATTCTTCTAAACGAATATCAAGTCCAAGACCTTTCAATTCGTGCATTAACACATTGAATGATTCTGGTAATCCTGGTTCTGGCATAGATTCTCCTTTTACGATAGCTTCGTAAGTTTTGGCTCTACCAATAACATCATCTGATTTCACAGTTAAAATTTCTCTCAATGTGCTTGATGCTCCATATGCTTCAAGAGCCCAAACTTCCATCTCTCCAAAACGTTGACCTCCAAATTGGGCTTTACCACCTAATGGTTGTTGCGTTATTAATGAGTATGGTCCTATTGAACGAGCATGCATTTTATCATCAACCATATGCCCAAGTTTAAGCATATAGATTACACCTACTGTTGCTGCTTGGTGAAAACGTTCTCCTGTACCACCATCATATAGATAAGTATGTCCGAAACGTGGTATACCAGCTTCGTCTGTTAATTCATTGATTTGATCTAAAGTTGCACCATCAAAAATTGGAGTAGCAAATTTTCTACCTAAGTTTTGTCCTGCCCAACCTAAAACAGTTTCATAAATCTGACCAATGTTCATACGAGAAGGTACACCAAGAGGATTTAAAACAATATCAACTGGAGTTCCGTCTTCTAAGAAAGGCATATCTTCGTGACGTACGATACGAGCAACAATACCTTTGTTACCGTGACGACCAGCCATTTTATCTCCAACTTTTAACTTACGTTTCTTGGCGATGTAAACTTTTGCTAATTTCAAAATTCCTGCTGGTAATTCATCTCCAACAGTTATTGTGAATTTTTCTCTACGTAATGAACCTTGAAGGTCATTCAACTTAATTTTATAATTATGGATTAAGTCGTTTACCATTTTATTAGTAACATCATCAGCAACCCATTGTCCTTTACTTAAGTGAGCAAAATCTTCAACTGCATAAAGCATTTTTTGAGTGTATTTTTTACCTTTTGGTAAAACCTCTTCACCCAAATCATTCATTACACCTTGAGATGTTTTTCCGTTTACTATTAAAAATAATTTTTCAATTAATTTGTCTTTAAGTTCAATAAATTTAGTTTCGAATTCCATTTCTAAAG
>JAYTVI010000220.1:0-11022 GCA_043744095.1 Flavobacterium sp. | reverse complement strand
TACCAAGAAAAACTTTGCCCATTGCTAGCACTTCTAACCAAGCAAGTGGCATTGCTTCCATATGACTTGGGTAACAACAAATTTGTGCTTTTTCTATCAAACTCGGAATTTCAAAATTGGGAATACTTCCTAAAAATGTAATGTGCTTTCTTATTTTTTCAGTGATTTCTTGCTCAAGAATAGGAAGATATGGTGTTTTGGTTCCAGGAATATTTCCGTTTCTGCCAGCAATTTTCAACTGAATATCCGGATAATCATCAACCAAATATTCCATTGCTTGAACCAGTTGACGGATACCTTTTTTCTCAATTATAGTTCCTACAAACAACAAAGTGTGTTTTTCTATTTTATTACTATCCGATTGATAAAAACGAGTCGTATCAATAGGATTATAGATTACGATAACTTTTTTATCTTTTAAATCAATTAATTTTTTTGTAGTTTCTGCAACATATTCTGATACAGCAAGAATTGCATCTGCATTTTTGAACGATTTTTTTTCTTGCCAAACTTTCTTCCATTCTTTTGGTCGATTTTCTGCTTTTGTAAAAAAATGATGACCACCGTGCATTCTTATTACATATTTTATTGCTTTTATTTTATTTACAAAAGCAAATCCTAATTCAGGAGATTCTACAATTGATATTGGATGTTTTGAATGAATTTCAGCAATACTTTTATTTAAAATAATCGAATTCCAAAAAAATTGAAGAAATTTAAATCTTGTTTTTGGTATAATATAGACTGTAATTCCGTTGTCATTTATTGTTTCTGCTTCATAAACATCAGAAACTCTAATAACCGATACTTCGATTCCTTTTTGCACAAGTTGATATCCCAAACTTCTAGTAAAGGTTCCAACTCCACCGTGTGAAAAATCTTTTATAGGATACTCCGATGTGATGTAGCAAATATGCATTATACTTTTTTAAAGATTAATATAGTATCTGCTCCTTTTTTTGGGAAAACAAATTCAAAAAACATAGAAATACTACTCCAAAAAAGACTATTGTAGGCATTTTGGTCTTTGATATGATTGTAAGAAATTTGTTCTAATAATGTAAATGAATGATTGGTGCTTTTTGTAACAAAATGGGCATCAAACCCTAATTCTCCCCAAGGTTGTTTTTGTAAATTTCCCATTGGAACGTGAATATCTACCAATTTTGGTATGATTTGTTTTGGAAAATTTTCTGTGATTTGTCCTTCCCTTAACAATTTTGAGTAAGACAAAGTGGTTAAATCTTGACCTGAATTTGAATTGTTTCTATTAAATAATTTACTTAGTCTATTCAAGCTTTTTTTATAAAACCGATAGGATTTTGTAACCAATTGCAAGGTATTACTTTCATAAAATGCTTTATTTGGTTCGTGACCAATTATTAGGATTCCATCTTTTTTTATTACCTCAGAAAATTGCAAAAGAAGTTTGTCTGGTTCTAAAATATGGTGCAAAAGCGCATTGCAAGTCACGATATCAAAAGTTGTATTGTCATTTAATAATGTTGCAAAACCACTTTTGTTGGCATAAAACCTGAATTTCTGATGACCTTCAAATTTTTTCTTGCACTCTTCGACCATACTTTCTGACAAATCATAACAAGCCATTTTTGAAATTTTATTTTCAAGATTTTTGTTATTCGTAACTTGCTCAGAAGCAAAACCAGTACCACAACCAAAATCTAAAAAAGACAAATTGTTAATGTCTTTAAAATATTCAGTAACAAAATTGGTTGTTTGCTTCCAATATTTTTCACCGTGTTTGATGCTAGTATGTTTCTCATCATAGGTTTTAGATTCAAAATCGTGGTATATATTACTAACATTAGCAATAAAATCTTCTGTTGAAGATTCTATATGATGTTGCTGCAAGTAATGCGATATTTGATCTATGGTTTTCATTTATTGTGAGGACTTTTTTTTAAAGATTATTTTAAAATTTTATCACACCAATCCTGCATCGCCTTTTTATTCTCGTGCAAATGATGATGAATCAATTTGTCTATAATTTCGTTTTTACTATTAAGCCAAATTACAGCTTCTTTACTAGGCATGCTTTTAAAATGTTGAAAATTATAAATTGTTTCAACCGACCAATCCTGAATTAACTTTTTTTCTTGATTATAATTAATAAAAACACAAGGCTTATTGAGCATTGCAAAATCAAAAGCCATTGTAGAACCCAAATTTATTACAATATCCGAATAAAAAGCTGTACTTACTAATAATTTTACATCTTCAAAAGTAGGATAAATAGTTGTCCAGCTTGATGCTGAATTAAAATTCCAGATTGGAGTTGCTTCTTTAATTAAATTCGGGTATTTTTTTACTACTGAATCAAATCTACCAGATAAATCTATAGGACAACGACGTAATAGTATTTGATATTCGGTTTCTAGTCCTGCTTTTGTTATTTCTTGTGCTACATCATCTAGATAACTTGGATCGTCTGGGCAACTCATAAAATCATCTCCAGAATAACAAATTATTTTTTTGTTTATATCTAAATGATAGGTGTCGTAAAATACCTTCTTGTCAATAATATTATTTTTATCATCATAAAACTCAAACTGAGGAGTTCCTGTTACTACAATATTATCTTGAGAAATCTCTGGATAATAGGTCGCCATCTCTTTTTTCATGTATTCAGACCAAACCCAATATGTATCTGCACGCAAAGCTAGACGAGCTTTTGGCAAATTGTCCCAAGAATAAATAACGGTTGTTGTTGGTATGCCCAAATCTTTTGCAGCAGCAAAAATTGTTGCCGTTTTTACTCCTCTTTGATGTGTACAAATGATACTTTTAGGATTTTCTTTTTGCAAAAGGGTTTTTATCTCTTTGTAAAAAGAGTTTTTTCTAATTGCTTTTTGATATTTTAATTCTAACGCAAGAATAGCATCGTATTTTGTATAAAATTTAGCTTGAAATTCTATCCATTTATAAAATATTTTTTTCGAAAATGTTTTTTGCTTCCAAACCCAATTTACTAGAATTGTGTTGTTTTTTTCTAATTTGGCATTAAAATATAAACGTGAAAGGCATATTAATTCTCTATAATATTTCTCTTTTATAGATTCTTTATAATCTGGAATAGAAATGTTTTGGGAAATATTTTTAAATTTTTGGAGATAGTCAATAGTTTCGTTATCAAGATTATGAAACAAAACTAATTTTTCTTCAATGTTATTAAAAACACTAGAATACAGATAATTTCTTACGCCAACTCCATCAGGAACAACTATAAATAGGGTGTCTTTTTGCATTTAAATAAACCTAAACATTATTTTAAATATAATTTGTCAAATATCGTTTTTTCAGATGATTGAAAAAAATAAATCAATGCTATAAGTTTATTTTTTTTGGTTTATTAATGTATCTGCTAAAAATTGGATGTTTTATAAAACAGGAAATGAGCTATAAATAGCTCATTTCCTATCTTGTAGATTAGAAATTTGTTAATTAAAAACAATTTTTTTAGTATCGATACTTTTACCATTTACTACTAAATCTACTATATAAATACCTTTACCAAAATTGTCTTTTTGCAAGGTTTTAGTAATATTTGTATCTCTTTCGTTGATATTTAAAGTGCTTAAAACCAAACCGTTTATGTCATGAACAAGCAATTTTGCATTTTGAACTACTTTTTCAATATTCATAGAAACTAGAATCACATCATTTGACGGGTTTGGCGAAACACTAATAATTTTGGTGTTTTTTAGGGTAAGTAAATCACCGTTTTGAGATTTGAAATTATCGTTTACTTGAGCTTTAAGTTCATTGATTTGAGTTTGTTGTTCTTTGATTGCCTCTACTAAATAAGGCAATAACTCCATATAGTTTACAGCTTTTTCACCGTTTTGTCCCGTTATAACCAAATGCGGTAATACTTTTTCTAATTCTTGTGCAATAAAACCACTATGACCACCACCATCAAAATTTTTATCTTTAAACTTTTCTGTATCCCATAAATAGGTTTTACCATCAATTTTTTCAATTGTTGTCAAAGCATTTTCAATGGATTTGATATCTTTTTTGAATTTTTTGTCGGATGAGGCATAAATACCAATAGTTCTAATTATGCCATTAACATCTAATTTTGCAGTCGCTGTATTTGATGCACCAGAAAGTAATGGAATTATCCCTGTCGCTGAGTAATAAAAAAAATTTGGACCTACTGGTATTGATGTATAACCAACACCTACTCCAACGCCATCATCAAAAATTTGACTACAACTTAAATTTCCTGTAGTCCCATTAGTTTTAGTTATAAAATTACCTTGTGCACAAGAGTTTGTAATACCGCCTTGTACATCATTAGTTAAAACAACAATACCTGCTGGATCAACAGTTAAAACTTTACCAGTTGATGCTAATAAATTTGTATTACCACTTTTTAAATTGGTTAATGTCAAACCAGAAGTTCCTGTACTTGCATCGTAAATATAACTTGAAACACCACTTTTAATTTCAAGCCTATTTGATGGAGTATTTGTACCAATACCAGTATTTCCTTCAACAATTAAGCCTGAAGTTGGAGCAATAGTACCACCATTAGTAATAATTAAAGGGTCAATTATACCCGAAGCATATGTTGTACCAATTGCAACTCCTCCTTTTATATCTAGTATGTTTTTTGGAGCAATAAAATTTCCTAAATTAAATCCAGCATTACCATCTTTATCAATGTAAAGTCTAGTAAGACCATCGGTGCTAGAGCCACCTGTTGCTAGAACAATTGTATTATTTAATAAAGGAGCAAGAGGTAAAGCTGGTCTGCCTATGATAACATTACCTGATGAAGTCCCAGATAGATTTATTGCAGAAGAATTACCAATTATTGTGTTATAGCTTCCACTTGCAATTGCTTTTCCTGCGTCTGCACCAATAAATGTATTCCCATGTCCTAATGAACTTTGACCTGAACCAACCCCTAATGCTACATTAAAATTTCCAATTGAATTACTTCTAAGAGAGATTGCACCTACTGCAACATTAGACCCTCCAGTTGTATTTAATAAGGCACTAAAATGACCAATTGCAGTATTATTAGCTCCAAAAGTATTTGCATTTAATGACCGAAAACCTACTGCTACATTTTTTGATGCAAATGTACCGCTTGTAGAACTATCAAGACCATTAAATTTTAATGCCTCGTTACCTACCGCTACATTTTCTTTACCTGTAGTGGAAGCATTTAAAGCATCCCCAAATGCACTATTTATTGTACCACCTATTGGAACATTCCCTGTACCACTATATTTAGTATTTTGTGCCTCAACCTCACAAATACTACCAAAAATAACCAAACATACCGTAATAAAAAATAATTTACTTGTTTTCATAATTGTTTGTTTTAAAATGTTTTAGATTATAAATTTATGATTTTTTGTAAGAAAAAAAAAACAAAAACACTAAAAACTTATTAACAATAAAAAACTTATTTTTTAGGACTACCAAAATTAATTTTTAATACAATTTTATATGTACTATTTTCCATGGCAACATTAAATATCCCTTAAATTGTGAACCATCAATTATTTGTGTCGCAATTGCATTTCCTGCAACTTTTTTATGCTCTTCAAAATGTTTCATAAT
Organism: Flavobacterium sp.; assembly: GCA_043744095.1. GTDB lineage: Bacteria > Bacteroidota > Bacteroidia > Flavobacteriales > Flavobacteriaceae > Flavobacterium. Next base: position 5,421 of record JAYTVI010000220.1, on the reverse strand, counting down.
GGCTTCGGCATCAAACTCATCATCATAGATAATAATTTCTCCTTTGTCTCCTATTATATTTTTTAAATATTTTTGGTTGTAAATATTTACATACATAAACGATTTTGGTTCGCCGTTTTCGTCTAATTCTTCAGTTAATGCTTTTTTTGCTATCAACACTTCGTCTCCTACCAACATTCTTATAAACACATCGTTTTGTGCTACTCTAATTAACTCATTTATGGCTCTATCAACATTAGGAATATGAGGAATCGTGTTGCAGCAAATAGCTACCTCAACACATTTATCCTCAACAGGCAAGGCTCTTACATCTCCTAACTGAAACTTGTAATTAGGGTTTTCTTGAAATATTTCTGTAGCATCTTTTATATGCTGTTCTGTTATATCTATTCCTTGGTATTTGAAATTATTTTTTAATTTTTTTTCAAAACTCAAAATAAAATGTCCTGTACCACATCCTGCATCTAAAATTGATGAGTAACTTTTTGCCTTGTCTAAAATTATATTTGCTACTTGTTTTGCAGACTCCATTTCGCTTTTTAGACCTTTTGCTCTATCTCGCAATTCATTGTGATAATAGCTTCTATCTGTCCAATAATTCCAATTTTCCATATTTTGAATTGTAATATTTAATTTTTATTTTGAATATAATTTATAAATTTGTTTACTATGAAATTCTCTGTCATCTCCATTGATTCATAGCTTGCTCCTGCTATATGAGGTGTAATAATAATATTGTAATTTTGAATTGCTAAATTAATTAAATGGTTATTAGAAATCATTTCTTCATTAAACTCTTCCTTTAAAACATCAGTTGCAATTCCTTTTATTTTTTCTTGCTCTAATAATTGAGCAACTTTATTTTCATCCCACACATTACCTCTTGAAGTATTTATTAATAAAACTTGATTATGGCAGTGATTTAGTAATTTTTCATTTACAAAATTATGATTTTCTACCGTGTAAGGAATATGAATTGTTATTATATCTGCCCATGCGAATAGTTTTTCTGGAGTGTCAAATGATTTAAATTTAGAATTAATATATTTTGTGTCAAAATAAGCGACTTCCATTTGAAAAACTTCTGCAAAATTGGCAATTTGTTTTCCAATTCTACCTAATCCTAGAATTCCAATTTTTTTTTCTTTTAGGTTATTTCCTTTAAAAATATCCCTGTTCCAGTTTCCTTTTTTAACATCATCAAATGAAGCTGGAATTTTTTTTATTAATGATAGTATTAATGCCCAAGTATGTTCGGCAGTTGAAGGTATTGTCCCTAAAAAATTAGTTTCGTCTTTTAAAGATATTACTTTTCCACCATTTCTTACAAAAAAATCAACATCTATATGATCTAGTCCAGTTGTTGCTGTTAGGATATATTTGATTTTGGGTGCATTTGTTAATATTTGATTAGTAAATTTGAATCTTAATCTCACAAAAATAATATCATAATTTTTAATACAATCAACTAACATTTCTTGTGATACAATATCAAGAACATCTACTTCAAAATATTTTTTTAATTCTGAAATAGCTTTGTTACTAAAATCTTGAGATTCAGTTATTAATAATTTCATTTTGCCATTCATTATATAAAAAAGTTGCAAATTTAAAATCTCTTTGACTATCTATATTAACAAGCCAATTGGCATCCATAATATATGCTTTTTTATTAGGAACCATAAAAGATTTTTCTTTAAAAAAAACTTCAGTTTTTATGGCATAAAAGCAACCATTTCTATAATATACTGGTTCTAAATCCTGTCTTCGCATTGTTTCTCCATTATTAACAAATGGAATAAGTTCTTGATTATTGCCTAAATTATACATTCTTGCCGGATGAAAATCATCAAGTGCGATAACACTAATTACTGCATCAGTCATTTTATCATTTTCAAACATTTTGATTATTGCGTCTAAATCCTTACTTGTTCTAAAAGGAGATGTTGGCTGTAACAAAACTATGATGTCAAACTTTTCATTTAATGATTTATAAACATGTTCAACTGCTGTGACTACATTACTAGTATCCTCAGCAAGTTCTTTTGGTCTAATAATAACATCACTTCCATATTTTAAAGCAATATTTGCAATTTCATCAGAATCGGTAGAGACTATAATTTTATTGACTTTTTTAGATTTTTTTGCGCAATCAATGGCATGTACCACCAAGGGTTTGTCACCTAATATTTTAATGTTTTTTTTGGGAACTCCTTTAGATCCTCCACGAGCAGGTATAATTACTAAAACTTTCATTTAATAGGTAATCGTTTTATGAAATTGTAATGGTAATTCTTTAAGCAGTTGTGCAATCGTTTCGCCTGCATTTCCTCCTCCATATATAGATGATTTTTCTCTGATGTTATTTTTCAATAAAGTTTCAACTACCTCTATGATTTCTTTTTCATCATAACCTACATCTATAACATTATTTCCTCTATCTCTTCTGTTTTGTCTTGAACCAATATTTACAACTGGTACGCCAAGATAAGCACATTCTCTTATACCCACACTTGAATTGCCAATAAGGCATAGCGACGAATTGAGGAGATTTAAAAAGTCATCTCCTTCCATATTTTTAAAAAAATGAACATTCTCCATTTTATACTTTTCTCTAAAAGAACGAATTCCTGTAGAAGTACCATCTGCTCCAGCATCTACATTTGGCCAAAACCAAAAAGTTGGTTTATTAATTTTTTGAATTGCTCTTAAAGTTGCTTCAATATGTTTTCTAGAATCTTGATATTCATTAGTAACTGGATGCTGCATAACAACAATGTATCCGTTTTTAATTTCTGGCATCGATCCTACACCACCATATTTTTCGTAAGGATTGAAAGTCAGCCCTTTATTTTTTGATACTTCTTGAGCAATATCTATAGAAGGACAACCTGTGTTAAAAACCATTTTAGGATTTTCGCCAAGTTGTATCACTCTATTTTTTGCGTTTTCTGAAGCAACAAAATGATAATCTGCAAGTTTTGTTATAGAATGTCTTACTTTTTCATCGATATTCCCAGTTACTTCTCCGCCTTGAATATGTGCCAGAGGAATATTCATATAAGAAGCAGCAATAGCAGTTGCCATTGTTTCAAATCTATCTGCAACGGTAACAACAATATCAGGCTTTAAATTGTCAAAAACTGTTGACAATTCTAAAATTCCAATTCCAGTGGTTTTTGCAGCAGCAGTTAGATTCTCTCCTTCAAGAACATTAAAAACTTTGGCTACAATATCAAACCCATCTTTTTCGATATAGTTTACAGCGCTGCCATATCTTTCTAACAATGCTGATGCAGCAACAATCAATTGTAACTCTAAGTCTGGATGCTCTTTTATAGCTGTTAAAACAGTTTTTACACGACTGTACGATGGTCTTGCTGTTATGACTACAGCTATTTTTCGTTTACTCATTCTAAATCTTCTTCATTCAAAAAATCCCACTTGGTTTTATTTGTTTTCAATTTTTTTCCTATAACATCCATAAAATTTGTTGCTGAAATTCCAAATCCTTTTGGTTTTTTACTTTCTAAATCATCAAAAGAAATGATTTGTCCTTTGGTTAATTCTTTGTTTATTGCTAATGATTTTTCAAAGATAGTTTTTAGTTCTTTGAAGTTTTCATTTTTATTTTTGTCTATTGGATTATTTTGTGCTATTTGAATATCAAGTACAGCATCAACTAATTGTTTTGTTTCTTTTATAGTTAATGATGCAATAGTATCAGGACCAAACATTTCACGACTAAAAACGACGTGAAATTCGAGGATTTCTGCACCAAGAGTAACTGCTGCAATTCCTGTAGAAACTTTTGCAGAATGGTCTGAAAATCCTATTGTAACCTGATATTTGTCTTTTAATTCTTTGATTACATTAAAACCGTATTGCTCAGGCTTTGTAGGATATGCTGTGGTGCATTGCAAGATTGAAAAATTGGCGTTTTTTGTTTTTAAAAAATTAACCGTTTTGTCTAACTCATCAAAACTACTCATTCCTGATGAAATAATTATTGGTTTTCCTGTTTTACAAATTTTTTCTAACAAAAGAAAATTATTGATTTCTCCAGAACCTATTTTATATGTCTTGACTCCAATCTCTTCTAACCAATCGACAGCTAGGTTACTAAAAGGAGAACATATAAAATCTAAACCAACTTCGTCACAATGTTTTTTTATTGTGTGCCATTGTTCTAGAGTAAACTCCATTCTCTTCCAGTAATCATATCTTGTCTGATCTTCAACTGAAAATTTTATACGAAAAGGTTCGTGTATACTGCTTTCTGCTTCTGCAATATGCATTTGAAATTTAATTGCTTGAACACCTGTTGTTGCAACAGCATCAATATAAGAATGAAGTATACCCAAACTTCCATCGTGAGCTTGAGCAATTTCTGCAATTAAATATAGTTTTGATTTCATTAAAAATCAATTTTTAAATTATTTTTTAAACTTTCTTAATCTTCTTTTTAGAAAAGAATTTACTTTTTCTTTAAACCAGTATATAGAATTATTAAATGTTGGATTTAAAAATATTAATTGACCTCCTCCAGACCAAATTTCAGATGAGAAAGGTCCGTATTTTGGATTCTTATAAGAAGAAATCATTTCTGCATGTTTTAATTTTGGATACATACTCATTATAGATTCAACCTGTGAACGTCTACAACCTTCTACATACAATATTGTATTTAGTTTACAAAAATCAGGTAAATACTGTAAACGATCATCAGAACCATCAATAATTATCAAATCAAACTTTCTAATATTATTAAATCCTGCAATTGAATTAAATAAATCAATTGAATTATAATCTTCAATATTCGACTTTAAAGCATTTAAACAAAATTCATTTGCTTCAGTACCAGTATAGTCTATTTTAATATTTTTTTCTTTTGCATATTTTAAAACAGTATCCGATATTGAACCAATACCCATCCCTACTTCTAATATTGATTGAACCTTAAAATCTTGTATTAATTTTAATATTGTAATTAATGCATATTCACTAGCAATATATCCATTACCATCTATGTAGCTGAATCTCTTAAAGTTATCTTTTGCAATTTGAGTATAAGTCATTTTATCTTTATTTTTTTATTAAATTTTTAATTTACAAATATACAGTAAGAGATAATTAGTTTTATCAATTAAATCTATTTTTTACATCATTAATAATACTATTCATCTCGTTATTCCAATTCTCTGATGTATATAAATTTTCTGGTATTGCTATTTTTTTAGTAGTTCCTTTTATATATTCTTCGATTGCTATTTTCCAATTATTAATATTTTCAGGTTGTACTATAAGGTCTCCTAATTTACCGTATTGTAGCACTTCTGGAACACCACCATAGGCTGATGCTATACAATAACAACCACAATGCATAGCTTCTATTAAACTCATTCCAAAACCTTCTTCGCA
>JAYTVI010000219.1:0-3226 GCA_043744095.1 Flavobacterium sp. | reverse complement strand
TCCCAGAAATCAAAAAAAGATTGTTTGGCAAAAAGATTGTTGCTCATAACGAACAGTTTGACAGAAATGTTCTTCTCAAAACAATGAAATATTACGGATTATATTATGACGAACTAGAAATTGCAGATAAATGGGAATGTACCTGTAGAATATATCGGGCAAAAGGATACAAACCTGCAAATCTCAAATACTGTAGCGAAAAAAACAACATTCAACTCAATCACCACGAAGCATTATCTGATGCAAGAGCTTGTGCCAAGTTATACTTACTCAGATAAACCATATATATTTTTAATAAATTATTGTTGACTCACTTTTTTTAGTACTTTAGAAGTATATTATTTTAAAAAAATGAAAGAAGATTTTCTGCATTATCTCTGGAAATATAAAAAATTTGACACTTCAAATTTAAAAACAACTACAGGAGAATCAATTATTATTCTCAATTCTGGAAATTATTTGCAATTAGCTGGTCCAGATTTTTTTAATGCTCAAATTACAATTGGTACTCAAAAATGGGCTGGGAATGTAGAAATTCATATTAAATCATCAGATTGGTATGTGCATCATCACGAAAGAGATGAAGCATATGAAAATGTAATTTTGCACGTTGTATGGGAGCATGACACTGAAATATTCAGAAAAAATAACACCGAAATTGCTGTTCTAGAATTGAAAGATTATATATCTTCTGAAACACTGAGTAAATATCAATCTTTAATGACGCCAAAATCTTGGATATTATGCGAAAAACAACTTCAATCAGTTGATTCGTTCAAAATTCAATATTGGCAAGAACGGTTGTTTTATGAACGTTTAGAAAGAAAATCAAAACCTATTTATTTATTGTTAGAAACAACCAATTCTGATTGGGAAGCAATATTATTTGCCACTTTAGCAAAAAACTTTGGGTTGAATACAAATGGTGAACCGTTTTTGAAGATTGCACAAGCAATTCCGTTTTCAATCATTAGAAAAGAAAGTTTTGAAGTCGAAAATCTCGAAGCATTATTGTTTGGGTTTGCAGGATTATTAGATGCTGAACACGAGGATAACTATTATAAAGATTTGAAATTTAGATTTTATTACCTAATTAATAAATATCAAATAGAGAAAGATATCATTGCTCCATTGCAATTTTTTAAACATCGACCAGATAATTTCCCTACGATTCGATTGTCGCAATTAGCAAATTTATACCACAAACATCAAAATTTGTTTTCAAAGATTATTACCACACAATCACTGAAATCAATTTATGAAATTTTTAAAATAGCAGTTTCAGAATATTGGCAAACCCATTATCAGTTTGATAAAGAAAGCCCCAAAAAAGCTAAGTCACTTTCAAAAGCTTTTATAGATTTGATTGTTATTAATTCTATAATACCCATTCAATTTGCCCATGCGCATCAACAAGGAATTGAAGATAAAGAATTTTTAATTACTTTGTTGCAAGAAGTTGAACCAGAAAACAATGCAATAATTAATAAATTTAATACTTTCGGAATTAAATCGAAAAATGCATTTGATACTCAATCTTTGTTACAACTCAAAAATGAATATTGTGATAAAAAGAGATGTTTAGATTGCACTATTGGAATGGAATTGTTAAAAAATAATTTGTAGATTTGTAAGAAACACAATATTATGTCACCAGTAATTCAATTAAAATATTTTTTTGAAAAACATGGTTTTCACGTTTCCTCAAGATTAGCAGATAGTCTTGGGATGCGAGCCAATAGTGTACGTTTGTTTTTTATTTATATTTCTTTTGTTACTGCTGGACTTTGGTTTGGAGTTTATTTGACACTTGCTTTTTGGTTACGACTAAAAGACTTGATTAGAGCCAAACGAAGTTCTGTTTTTGATTTATAATTTTAGAATTAATGACGATAGAAACTTTTAAATCTTATTTCAAATTTACTACTTCACAAAGAAGCGGAATTTTTATTTTGTTAACTCTTATTATTGGTTTTCAGCTTGTTTATTTTTTTGTTGATTTCTCAATTTTCGAAAAAGAAAGTCCAGAAAAACAACAATGGTTAACTTTGCAATCTGAAATCGATTCTTTAAAAGAAAATAAAAGCGACGAGAATCCTAAAATTTATCCATTTAATCCAAATTTTATTACCGATTTTAAAGGTTATAAATTAGGAATGTCAGTCAAAGAAATTGACAGGCTTTTAGCTTTCAGGAAACTTGGAAAGTTTGCCAATTCACCAAAAGAATTTCAACAAGTTACAGGTGTTTCTGATTCGCTTTTAAATGCAATAGCTCCTTTTTTTAAATTTCCAGATTGGATAACCAACAAAAAAGAATTTACTCCTTATGAAAAGAAAAATTTTGACCAAAAACCTAAATTAATTGTTTTAGATATCAATCAAGCTACTTCAGAAGATTTAAAAAAAGTATATGGTATAGGTGATGCTTTGGCTGAACGAATATTAAAAGAAAAAGAAAAATTTGGAAGCTTTGTTTCTATGGATCAAATGAAAGCCATTTGGGGATTATCGCCAGAAGTGATTCAAAAATTAAACGAAAGTTTTAAGATTAGTTCAAGCTCAAATATCAAGAAAATAAACATCAATACTGCTTCAATAAAAGAGTTGAGTACTTTTCCTTATTTCAGATATCCAATTTCAAAAAACATAGTAACGTATCGTAGTATGAATGGTGAAATAAAAAATTCTGAGGATTTAATAAAAATTAAGGATTTTCCTGTTGATTTGGTAAATATAATTGTGTTATATTTGGAATTCTAAAAAATAGAGCAAAAATTAAGCATTATTTAATTGAAATCGCTAATAGCATTATGTTTTTAAAAGTAAACTATGGTTATATAATTGCGATAACAAAAGACCAATAAAAAACATAAAATTTACATATGAATTCAGGATATTTTACAGAAGAACACGAACTGTTTAGAAAGAGTTTGCAAGATTTTTTACAAAAAGAAGTTGTACCCCATATTGAAAAATGGGAAAAAACAGGTTCTATAGAACGTTTTATTTGGAAAAAATTTGGTGATATGGGCTTTTTTGGAATTGCATATCCAGAAGCTTATGGCGGATTAAATTTAGATTTGTTTTATACTGTAGTATTGTTAGAAGAACTCCAAAAAATAAAATCTGGAGGTTTTGCCGCTGCCATTTGGGCTCATGCATACTTAGCAATGACACATTTAAATGCAGAAGGAGACAAAAGAATAAAACAAGAATATTTAGCA
>JAYTVI010000218.1:0-11089 GCA_043744095.1 Flavobacterium sp. | reverse complement strand
GTTTCTTCATTGGGTCTTTTTTGAATTTCTCACCCAATTCTGTTATTTCTGGTCGCAATACTTTCATTTTGGCTTGCGACAAAAATGATTTATATGTTATTGGCGACATTGCAATTTTGATAATAATTGTAAAAACAATAATAGCAATTCCGTATGCAATATATGAACTCAAAAACCCGAATAAAGGAATAAAAATAAATTTATTTATCCATCCGAAAATACCCCAACCAAGCGGAATAATTTTATCCAAATTTTTATCATATGCCTTCAAAGTTTTATAATCTGTTGGTCCGAAGTACCAATTCATCTTATAATCTACTTCTCCGTTTTTAAAAGCCAAAGGCACATTAGCCTTAAATTGTTTGGTAAAAATAGTATCTACTTTTTCATCGTTCATTAACCCTATTGAATGTAATTTTGCTTTCTCAAATGGAGTTTGGGTGATTAAAATAGAACTAAAAAAATGTTGTTTGAAAGCGATGTATGTTACTTTTTCTGGATTTTCTTCATCATCTTTACCTTGACCAACATTACTATCTTTTCCACCATCATATTCGTATCGAATGTCAGCAAAACGATTTTCATAAGAAACACTTTTCTCGTTACGATATGATTTCAAATCCCATTCCATATCCAATGGTTTTGATGTATTCAAAGTTTTGTTTAGACCTTGCGAACGAACATCAAAATCTAACATATAATCATTCGGTTTCAACACATATTTGTACTCTAAAAACTCATTTGCACCAGCTTTTAGTCGCATTGTAAGAATTTGATTGTCTCCTATTTTTGAAATCGTTGGCTCAAAAAATAACTCTTTGGTTTTCAGAGTTCTGTTGTCTTGAGTTTGTAAATTGATATTCAAATCTGAATTGTTGTCCTTAATTAGAGAAACCAATTGTCCAGAGTTTTTCTTAAAACGTTCGTGATTTTTTAAAGTTGCTTCAACTATATAACCGCCTTTATTGGCAATTTTAAGTTTTAAAACTTGATTTTCTATATTGGTAAAACTTTCTTTTGCTGATGGCAATGTTGCTGAATAAGCAAAATTTCCTAATGATGTTTTCAATTGAACCAATTGTGTAGAATCTCCTGCAACTATAGCATTTGTAGTCAAAACAGGTTGTGCACTAACTGTTTTCTTTGCTGTTTCTTCTTTAAGAGTTTGTTCTTTTTTGGCTTTGTCTGCAGCAATTTGTTTGTCTGAAGGCTGGTTTTGATACAGAATCCAAAGTAAGATTCCGAATATTAATACAAATCCGATAATTGAATTAAGGTCTAATTTTTTTTCTTCCATTTTAAAATTTCTAGATAATCAACAATAAAATATTAATTATCAATATGTTAATACTATTTATTTTTTATTTTTATTTTTTACAGTTGCCGCCACAAAGCTAACAAATAATGGATGCGGATTGGCAACAGTACTCTTATATTCAGGATGGTATTGTACTCCTATAAAAAAAGGATGGTTTTCGATTTCTATAATTTCAACTAAACCAGTTTCCGGATTGGTTCCAGAAATTTTTAATCCTGCTTTTTCTAATTTTTCTGAATAGTCACTATTGAATTCATATCGATGGCGATGACGTTCTGTGATACTTGACTTACCATAAATTGCAGCAGCTAAAGTATTGGTCTTCAAATTACATTTCCAAGCACCAAGACGCATTGTCCCTCCTTTTTCGGTAATTGTTTTTTGCTCTTCCATAAGATCAATAACAGGATGCGAAGTACCTTGATTCATTTCGGTAGAATTGGCATCTTTATATCCCAAAACATTTCTAGTATATTCTATTACAGCCATTTGCATACCAAGACAAATACCAAAAAATGGCAATTTGTTTTCACGAGCATATCTTATGGCTTCAATTTTACCTTCTATTCCACGTTCTCCAAAACCAGGTGCAACGAGAATACCGTCAAGACCTTCTAGTTTTTGGGCAACATTAACAGCATCAATAAATTCTGAATGAACAGACACCACATTTACTTTAGTTTCATTACTAGCACCAGCATGAATAAAGGCTTCTAAAATTGATTTATAAGAATCTTGAAGCTCGACATATTTTCCAATCAACCCTATGTTTACAGTATGCTTTGGGTTTTTTAATCGGTGTAGAAAAATATTCCAATTTTTTAAATCGGGTGACGCTTTTTTTGGTAAGTTCAATTTTTTTAATGCCACAACATCCAATCCTTCTTCAAGCATAAGATTCGGAACTTCATAAATAGTTGATGCATCAATAGATTGTATGACTGCTTCTCTTTTTACATTACAAAATAAAGCTAATTTCTGACGCAATTCGTCAGACAGTTCATGTTCTGTTCTACAAACAAGTATATCTGCTTTGATACCACTTTCCATTAAAGTTTTAACAGAGTGTTGTGTAGGTTTGGTTTTTAATTCTCCTGCTGCCGCAAGATAAGGTACTAGCGTTAAGTGAATTACAATACCATTTCCTTCTCCTAATTCCCAAACTAATTGACGTACAGATTCTATATATGGTAATGATTCAATATCGCCAACAGTACCTCCTATTTCGGTAATAACAATATCATAATCGCCAGTATTACCTAGCAATTGCATTCTTTCTTTTATTTCGTTGGTAATGTGAGGTACTACTTGAACCGTTTTTCCTAGAAATTCGCCACGTCTTTCTTTTTCAATAACCGAAAGATAGACTCTTCCTGTAGTAACATTGTTTGCTTGTGAAGTAGGAACATTTAAAAATCGTTCATAATGTCCTAAGTCGAGATCAGTTTCTGCACCATCATCAGTAACATAACATTCGCCATGTTCATAAGGATTTAGAGTTCCTGGATCTACATTTATATAAGGATCAAACTTTTGTATGGTTGTCCTATAACCTCTGGCTTGTAATAATTTTGCTAATGATGCTGCAATAATTCCTTTCCCGAGAGAAGAAGTCACGCCTCCAGTAACAAAAATATATTTGGTTTGATTCATTGTGTTGTATGTTGTTGTGTTGTAGTTGTGTAAAAAACGTGGCAAAAATACAAATTTAATTGGATTTTAAGTCCTTTAGATTACTTGATTTTTGAATTTAACATCCAATAATAAATGCCTTTACAAATCTATAATAATGGTTTTGGATATTGTTTTTTGATATTGCGAATTAACTCTTCTAATCCATTCAATTTGAGTTCATAAACCAGTTTCAATTGCTCTCCTAATTCTCCATTTGGAAATCCTTTGTTGCTATACCAAACTATATAATATTCAGGAATATCTATTAAATACCAATCTTTATATTTGCCAAAAGGCATTTTGGTATGAGCAAGTTTAATGAGTTGTTTTTGATTGTTGTCCAAAATAAATATTTCACAAGGTTTATTAAAAAAGAAAAGCCTAATAAATTAGGCTCAATTTTTATACTTTTTTAGTTTTTTTATTTCCAGTTAATGGTAATTTCTTTATCAATATCGGTATTTAAACTCAATAATACAGGACAATTCATTGCAGTTCTTTCTAGAATAATTTTGGTTTTTTCGTCAACAGTAATAGCCATATTCATAACAATAATAATTTTTGAAATTCGTCTTGGTTCAGCTTGCATTATTTTTGTTACTTCTACGGTCGATTCTTTTAAATTTATCCCTAAATCATTAGATTTTATAGCCATAATTGTCAGCATACACGTACCAAGTGACGTGGCAGCTAAATCAGTTGGCGAAAAAGCTTCTCCTTTACCGTGATTGTCAGTTGGTGCATCAGTGATAATGGTTGCACCAGATTGAAGATGAACACATTCGGTTCTTAAATTACCAAGATACGTTACTTTTGAAGTCATTAGTTTACTTGTGTTACAGATAAATCTTCGTTGTATTGCATAATATAAACGCCTTTATTGAGATATCCTTCGGTATCTTTTTTGGCATATTCAAATTTGCTTTCTACCTGTTCTGTTTTTGAATCGTTAGCAGCATTTTCGAATGTTTTTCCTTGTGATAATCGCAACATAGTGTCTAAAGTTACATCAAATCCGCGAACAGCATATTGGCTAGGGAAAACTTTGTTTATTGCTTTGTATTTATTTTCAAAAATAGTTGCTTCTGGCGTATTGTTTTCTCTAGTTAATGATGGGTATAACATTTTGAGAATGGTTAATCTTTTCATTGAGATTTCTTCAAAATCAAGCGTTTCATTTGGTTCAATAATCACTAACTGAATCTGAAAATTAGACAATTCGTTTAATAATTTATTGGTAGTACCAAGAATCATTCCTGTTTTTTCAGTGTCAAGAACCACATAATTCATTTTGTCATTGACTAACAAAGATTTTAAATTTTCTAAATCTAAAACACCTTTTTCAGTAAAAGTAACAAACTGAGCAGTTGGATATTTTTTTGTAATAAAATCTCGATTACTCACTTTTTTTGGATCACTTACAATAATAATATTTCCATTTTTTGAAATCATATAATCAAACATGGCACTTTTTGCAAAATCACTTGGTGGCATTGCTTGAAATAAATTACTATAAGATTTACCAATTTCTTTGGACAAAGGAGAAATTACAGGTACATTTTTAGTATTCAATAGATCAGCTACTTTCTCTACATATTGTTGGTAAAACGGTCCTACAACAGCATCTACATTTTCAAGATGATTTTCGTTTACTAAATTTACCACATTTGAAGAGAGTTTACTTTCTTCTGAATCTAATATTTTGACATCTATATTTAGTCCTAATGTTTTGGCAGAATCAATAGCCATTAATGCACCAGAATAAAAATCAAGAGTCATATTCAAGAATGCATCTTTCTTTAATCGAACATCAATTGTTTTTAATGTATCTGATTGAATTTTAGAAGCATTAAATGGAATCATAAGAACCAATTGCTTTTTGTTTCCTGTTTGAATAGTTTTGGATAAATCTAAAAAAACACCAGTAGATGGAGTAACTTTTGTGATAGAGCCTTTTCCTGGTACTTTTAGAATCATTCCATCTTTTACTCCATCTTTTAAATTTGGATTTAAATTGATTAATTCTTCTTGTGAGATTCCAAAAAATTGAGATAGGCTATATAAAGTCTCTTTTGGTTTTACTTCATAATTTGCAAATCCTGCTTTTTTTATTGTTTTTACAACTTCTGTTTCTGTGGTTTTTGGAGAATTTATTTCATAAACCACTGGTTTTGGTTTCTCAACTACAGTTTTTTCAGTTGCTACTTTTACTGCCTTTCCGGAAATGACTAGTTTATAACCAACTGTTAAATTTGAAACTATTTCAGGGTTTTTAGCTTCTAATTCTTCAACTGTCATTCCGTATTTTTTGGCAATTCCAAACTTAGTTTCTTTTGATTCTACAATATGAAAACTAGGTTTTTCTGATACTGTTTCAATTGCAACTTTTGTTTCGGTTACTTTTGGTTCATTAGTTGATGTAACTGAAGTATTTGGGATTTTTAATAATTGTCCAATTTTTAAACCTTCTTTCAAAACATCTTCATTCAAGGCTTTAAGTTCATTTACATCAACATTATATTCTCTAGCAATACTGTATAAGTTTTCTTTGGGCTTGGTAGTATGATTTTTTATAGAAGTTACTTTTGGTTTATTTGTATTTGTAAAAACTGCTGTAGTTTTTATTTCTGAAATTGGTATTAATACAATATCATTTACATTTATTCCTGTTTGATAATCAGGATTTAACCTGTAAATATCAAATGGTGTTACTTTATATTTGGTTGCAATTTGAGAAATAGTTTCACCTTCTTTTACAGTATGTTTAAGGTAGTTTTTTTCTTGAGCAAAAAGAGCACTCGAAATGGAAAAAGATAATATAAGAATTAAAAATAATTTATTCATTTTCATACTTTTAGCAATAATATCAATATTTTTTATCAATTAAAATAATTGTTTTTTTATTGTTTTTTGATTAATAATACCTGTCCGATTTGCAAACCGTTTTGCAACAATACTGCATTTTGTTCTTTTATTACATCTACAGTAACATTGTATTTTTTAGACAAACTATAAAGAGTTTCCTTAGGTTCTACTTTATGTTTAATAACATTTTCGGTAGATGTTGCATTAGATTTTATAATTGGTTTTTCAGTAACTGGTTTTTCAGCAATTGGTTTTATTTCTGTTGTAACTATAGTTTCATTTGAAGACAAAATTTTTGTGCTTGGAATTTTTAAGACTTGACCAATTTTCATACCCGTTTTTAACAAACTTTCGTTACTCATTTTAATATCGTCAACAGAAACGTTATATTTTTTAGATAAACTATACAAAGTCTCTTTTGGTAATACGGTATGATTAACGTCGGTTGTTCTGGTAATAGTAGTAACTTCTTTTTCTTGTTTAACAGGTTCTTTTATAGTCTCTTTTATGACTGTTTTTTCCTCAACAGGAATAGTTTGAGCTATTTCTTCAGTTTTTTCAGAAACTTCTTTTTCAAGAGGAACTTCTTTTTTTGGAACAGGAATTTTCAATACCATTCCTTCACTAATTCCGTTTACAGCAAATTCATTAAGTTTATAAATCTTTGAAGGATCTACCATGTATTTTTTAGAAAGCATCCTTACCGATTCGCCAAGTTGCACTTGATGACTAATAATATCAACTTCTTGATCTTTCTTTTTTACTTGACTAAAACCATTTACAAATAAAAAACTTACTAATAAAAACAATACTATTTTTTTCATAATTAATCAAAATTTATGTTACTCCCACTCTATTGTTGCTGGAGGTTTTGAGCTTATGTCATAGACTACTCTATTGACTCCTTTTACTTTATTTATTATATCATTTGATACTTTCATTAAAAAATCATAAGGCAAATGAACCCAATCAGCAGTCATTCCGTCGGTAGATTCTACTGCACGCAAAGCTACAACTTTTTCGTATGTCCGTTCATCTCCCATAACCCCTACACTATTTACAGGTAATAATATTGCTCCTGCTTGCCATATTGTATCATACAATCCCCAAGATTTTAAACCGTCAATAAACACTGCATCAACGTCTTGCAATATACGAACTTTTTCTGAAGTTATATCACCCAGAATTCTGATTGATAATCCTGGTCCAGGAAAAGGATGTCTACCTAATAGTATTGTATCAATTCCTAATGTCTTACCAACTTTTCTTACTTCGTCTTTAAACAACATTCTAAGCGGTTCGACAATTTTCAATTTCATATAATCTGGCAAACCACCTACATTATGATGTGATTTTATAGTTGCCGACGGACCTTTTACCGAAACCGATTCAATAACATCCGGATATATTGTTCCTTGAGCCAACCATTTTACATTTTCAATTTGGTGCGATTCATCATCAAAAACTTCAATAAAAACGCGACCAATAATTTTACGTTTGGTTTCAGGATCAACAATTCCTTTTAGTTCGTCCAAAAAGCGTGCCGAAGCATCAACTCCTTTTACATTTAATCCCATTCCTTTGTATTGGTCTAATACATTTTCAAATTCATTTTTGCGTAACAATCCATTATTTACAAAAATACAATACAGGTTTTTGCCAATTGCTTGTTGTAACAAAACGGCAGCAACTGTTGAGTCAACTCCACCAGAAAGTCCCAAAACCACTTTGTCATTTTGCAATTTTTCTTTCAATTCTGCAATCATTTCTTCAGCAAAAGCATTTGGTGTAAAGTTTTGAGGTACGTGTGCAATTTTTACAAGAAAATTTTCTAACAATTGTTTTCCGTCTGTAGAATGATATACTTCTGGATGAAACTGTATGGCATAAGTAGTTTCGTCTTCTATTCGATAAGCAGCATTTTCGATATCATGAGTACTTGCTAGTTTAACACCTTTTGTGGGCAAATGTTTTATAGTATCACTATGAGACATCCAAACTTGAGATTGAGTGGCAATGCCTTCAAAAAAAACTTCATCATTTTTAATAAATGTTAAATTGGCTCTACCATATTCTCTTGTATTTGATGAAGCAACTTCGCCACCAGAAAAATGAGCTAAATATTGTGCTCCATAACAAACGGCAAGCAACGGCATTTTGCCTCTAATTTGTGATAAATCTGGATGTGGTGCATCTTCACCTCGAACCGAAAACGGGCTACCAGAAAGTATTACGGCTTTATAAGAAGATAAATCTTCAGGAAAATGGTTATAAGGAAAAATCTCGCAAAAAATATTGAGTTCGCGAACTCTTCGGGCAATAAGTTGTGTATACTGTGACCCAAAATCTAAAATAAGTACGTTGTGTTGCATAGGCAAAAATACTTTTTATATTTTAAATTTGAAATCAGTTTGAATAAAAATTAAAATTTACTTTTAATTTATTTATAATTAATGTGTTCTCTATTACATAATTTTATTTTTTAGTCTTTTTACTATTCTTTTATCGTTTTAAAGAGAAATGACCTTTATATTCTTTTCCATTTTCACGTTGAATAATAAACCAATATTCATCTGAGGGTAAGGCAATATTGTTTAGTGAACCATCCCAACCAAAATCATTACCTGAAAAAGCAATAATTAATTTACCATACCTATCATATATTTTGAGATCCATATTTGGCTCAACCAATTCAGAAAATTTAATTTGCCATTTATCATTATATCCATCATCATTGGGTGTAAAATATTTTGGATAGGTAAGTAAATAAATTTCTTTTTTAGCAATTCCACATTCATTTTTGTCTCTAACATAAACAGTATATTCACCAGTTTTTAAATTATTAAATACATTGCTATCTTGAAAATGTTCATTGTCAATTGAATATTCATATATACCTTCTCCTTTTATGTTTATCAAAATAGAATTTTCGTTGTCTGACCAATCTAAAATTTCAATACTTGTAATTTTAGCAATATTAGATTTAGAAACTATTATGTCTTTAAATGCATCACAAATTATATCCCCATAATCTTGAGTTACAATTATATTATAATTACCAGCTTCATTTATTTTAATTGTTTTAGTTGTTTCAGAAGTTGACCATAAATAACTACTAAAACCATTTGGTGCAGTAATGTATATTGGGATACCATCACAAATAGTATACGAATCTTTCATTATAATTTCTGGCTTTTTATGAACTATAATATTAAAAGACTTAGTTACAAAACAAGTTATATTTAACTTATTTTCAACTCTCACAATTACTTTTTGAGGGTTCTCTGAGTTATAAAAAGTTGACACCAATGCATTTATAGCATTATCAGCATCATTTTGGGTTAAATAGTATGATACATTATAATCATTCTGAGATAGAGTCCCTAAAACAGAATTATTTTGAGAGAATAATTCAAATTTTTCTTCACCATCATTACTGACATCATCACATTTTATCATATCTGGTATAGTATTGATATTTGGAATCTTAAAAAGACCTATCTGAAAAGAATTTGTGCTATAACAATTAGGATTAAGTTTGTTTTCTATTCTAACAAATATTAATTGGGGGTTAGTTGTGTTTTGAAAATTCAATGGTAACATATTACTTTTTACATCTGCATCATATTGTGTACTATGGAAAGATACTGAGAAATCGTTTGAATTTTGTGATCCCAAAATGCCATTTATTTTATTTCCTAAATCAAAAATAGCTAAACCATCATTAGTTATATCATCACATATAAATATATCATTTATTATATTTACATCTGGTTTTGTATATAAAGTAATATTAAAATTTGTTACAGCATTACAGTTTACATTTGTTAAACTATAAATTTTTGCAAATATTGGATTAACTCCACTTAATAAATTATAATTTGTCGACAAGACATTAGTATGCTGATTTGCATCAATTATATTTGAAAAATAAGCTACTCCAAAACTACTTGTTAGCTGATTACCTAATAATGAATTGTTAAATTGTGATAAATCATAATTTAAATTTACATTACCACAAGTTGATTTATTTGTAATTGTATTTGCGATAAATGGAATTTGTGAAATAGTTATTATTCTACTTTTGACCCTAGTAATTGTTCCTGTTGTTGCAGTTACTGTTACCACATAATTTCCTGTAGCTGTATATTGATGAAAAGGATTAGGGCTACTCGAAGTAGAACCATCTCCAAAATCCCATAAAATAGAACTAATAGTTTGATTGGTATTTAATAAAAATGATGTGTTATCTGTAAAGCATAAATTTTTAACACTAAACGAAACATTAAAAAAAGACGATATAAAAGGTGGCAGTCCTAGTAAACACAATTTATTTGCTGGTAGTACAATACCAGATGCTTCAAAATTACATCCAAGTCCTAAAACATCTGGATTATTAATAATGCTTATATAATTCGTGAAATAGTTGGCATAATAAATTTTATTATTGATGCCTAATTGTAAAGCACCAGCTCCAAATGGTTTTTCAAGAATATTAATTTTTGTAGAAGGTATATCTGAACTAAGGAGATTATACTGAGAAATAACACTTTTAGTACCATTTGTTCTACTATCATAAGAAACATATAATACATCTGAATTATTCGAAAATTCTACACCATATACCATTTCATTTGTTATTATGGATTTAGGATTTGATACAACTCCTGTTGATGCATTAAAATCATAAAGATAAACACTACCACTAGAAAAATTATAAACACCATACCCTGTTATATTTTGAAGATGTGCTATTGCAATTTTTTCCCCATTTGGTGATGCTTTTAGATAACCTGCAGCGTTTCTTCTGTATCCGTTATAAATAATAGTTGGTGCTATTGTTGAGACAACAGGTATAGAATTTACACCTAAATCACTTATTTTAAAAGCATAAAATTTATCTATAAAATGGGTTAAAACCCAATAGGAATTATCTGTTTCATTTGCAATTGCAGTTAATTTTTCAGAACATTTAAACTTTATTTCTTCTCCCAAAGGATTGGTGTTATAAGTAACCAAATGATTGTTTCTACTTACAATATCTCCAAAACTACCATTAGCTCCATTAATAGACAAATCAACTATCGAATAGTTAAAACCATTATTCAAACCATCATCATCATCAGGTGTAGATGTAGAATCATCATAATCACCAGAAAAAACAGAAGGATAAACAGCTGCATTGTTGTTGTGAGGTTCGTCTACTGTAAAAATATAATAAATTAAAGGATT
>JAYTVI010000217.1:0-11165 GCA_043744095.1 Flavobacterium sp. | reverse complement strand
ATACTTTTGAGTACTCTTTTGTAGGTGATGCAAAAAAACAAAAAGGAATTGTAACAAAACTCAAATAATAAACGTTTAACTGATAAATCTTAATAACATATAATGGAAATCCTATTTACAACAGACGGCTTAATTGCATTACTTACCTTAACTTTTTTAGAAATAATTCTCGGAATAGACAATATCGTATTTCTATCGATAGTTTCAGGAAAATTAAAAGAGCAAGATCAACCCAAAGCCAGAAAAATTGGATTATTATTAGCAATGGTATTTAGAATTATACTTTTATTTGGTATCACTTGGGTAATGAGTTTGCAAGAAACAATACTTGCAATAGATTGGGGCAAATTATTTTCTGCACATATTACAGGTCAAAGTTTAATCGTTTTTGGTGGTGGTTTGTTTCTTTTATACAAATCGGTTACAGAAATACATCACAAACTAGAAGGCGAAGAAGATGGTGAAAAAGGAAAAGCAAGTAACTCACTATCAGCAGCTGTACTTCAAATTGCACTTTTGAATATCGTTTTTTCGTTTGATAGTATCTTAACTGCTGTGGGTTTAGTAAGTATGAAAGATCCATCTCAAGGCGGATTTGGAAGCGAAGGAGCTTTAATAATTATGATTTTGGCTGTAGTGATTTCTATAATTATTATGATGATTTTTGCTGGACCAGTTTCTAAATTTGTAAACAATCATCCAACTATACAAATTTTAGGCTTGTCATTTTTAATATTAATTGGTGTTATGTTAATTGCCGAAGGTTCACATCTTGCTCATTTCCGTTTTGGTAATGATGTAGAAGTTGGTAGTATTCCGAAAGGTTATTTATATTTCTCTATCTTCTTCTCCTTATTTGTAGAATTCTTGAATTTACGAATGAAAAAATCTAAAAACCCTGTAAAGTTGCACAACAATACTATTATAGATAAAGAATTAACAGATACTGATATACTTGATTAATGGCAACTAAAGACGCAACAAAACACATCATACAAAGTTTAATAGTCAATTTGTTAATTGTTGTTTGTAAAGGTTTTGCCGCTTTTATGACCAAATCGGGTTCGATGTTGGCAGAAACAATACATTCTTTTGCAGATTGTTCCAACCAAATGCTTTTGCTTTTGGGAGTCAAACAAGCTAAAAAACCAGCAGACGAAGCACATCCTTTTGGTTACGGAAAAGCCATTTATTTCTGGTCGTTTATGGTGGCCGTTTTGCTTTTTTCTATTGGTGGTATGTTTTCTATATATGAAGGAATACATAAGTATAATGCTCCAGAACCTGTAAAAGAAATCTATTGGGGAATAGGAATTTTACTATTTTCGATAGCTTTAGAAGGATATGCAACCTATTCTAATATTGTAGAACTCAATATCCGAAAAGGAAATATAGGCTTTATAAAATATTTAAAACAAACCAAAGACAGTGATTTGATAGTGATTTTTGGAGAAAACGCTGCTGCTGTTTTAGGATTGATTATTGCATTAATCGCTGTATTGGTCTCATTTTATACTGGCGATGGAAGATATGATGCAATTGGTTCGTTGGCAATTGGTTTGGTATTAATAAGTGTTGCAATATTTCTTTCTATTGAAGTAAAATCATTACTAATAGGAGAAAGTGGTGACGTTATCATCGAAGAAACCATTAAAGAATTAGTTGCAAAAAACCCCGATATTGAATCTCTTATCAATTACAAATCGATACAACATGGTCCAGGAGAAGTACTTGTGTGTCTTAAAATAAAATGCATTCCGAATATCACAACCGAAAGATTAAGTCATATTATCAACACTTTTGAGAAAGATCTCCGTGAAAAAAGACCAGATGTAAAATGGATTTATGTCGAACCTGATTTGCAGGAATGGAAGAAATAAAAAAATTATCATTTAAACAAATAAAATCTACTACTCAAAACTCAATCCTATTTGTCCATCATCATCTAATTGAATATCAATATCATCATCAATTTGGGTTTCACCTTCCACTTCTAATTCTTCAGGAATAACTTCAACTGGTGCTTCATAAGGCAAAGGTTCTAATAAATTGACTTGTTTCAATTTATCGGTAGTCAGTTGATTACCTAGTGCTTTAAAACCTTTAACAGCTATAAAATTCTCTAAATCTATAGTTTGATTTTCTTTTTGAACGCCTTTTACTTTTGCAAAAACCAATTCAGCAACTGGTCTATAATCAGTTGCTACAATCTCTAATTGTGAGTTAGGATGTTCAGTAATAAATGCTTCCTCTTTTCCTTCGGTTTCAACCAAAAAGCGTTTTACATAATAACGCTCTTTTTCTCCATCATAATAAATTGCAGAAATAGGTTTATTTGGAATCCATTTTTCAAGCACTACCATATCTTCATCAAAATGGGTACTCAATTCGGGAATGATAACTTTCAGTTTTCCAGTTTGAGAAATGATAAGAATTTTATCGTTTGGTCTAAATTCGCCCAACAATTCTCCTCTTGTATCGGTATTGAGTTTTTGTACTGTATCATCAAACCAAATCTTTCTTGGCAATAAAGTTGAGATTCCTTTTTCTTTAATTTCAATTTTCTTAATCGGATATTTGGTCACCAGATTTCCTTTTGAAGCTCTACCTTTTATAGCAATACTAGCAAAATCTAAATCCCATTTCAGTTTTTTGATACTTCCTATTTGACGCAACAAAATAGTAATCACTTCTGCTTCTCCATTTGGATTACAAGTGAAATATAATATTTGTGACCCTTTGGTTTCGTTGGTTAAATCATACAATTTATCTCGTGTGACACCCGAAACATTAAATCGTTTAATGTATGACGGACCAGATTTTCCATCTCTATAAATCATATTATAAATAGTACGCTTGTCTGACTTATCAAAAATAGCGATGTGAATAATATCTTTCCCGACAAATTTTTTATCATCCACTTTGCAAATCATCATATTTCCGTCACGAAGAAACACAATCACATCATCAATATCTGAGCAATCGGTCACATACTCATCTTTTTTCAGACCTGTACCTACAAAACCTTCTTCTCTATTTACATACAGTTTTGTGTTTCGTAGTGCTACTTTGGTGGCTTCAATATTATCAAAAGAGCGCAATTCTGTTTGACGTTCTCTTCCTTTTCCGTATTTCTCTTTTAGTTTTGTAAAATAGGCAATTGCAAAATCAATTAGAAATTCTAAATCGTGTTTTACTTGTTCTATATCACCTTCTAAAGCTTCAATTTTATCTTGTGCTTTATTACTATCGAATTTTGAAATACGCATAATTCGAATATCCAACAAACGAAGAATATCGTCTTCTGTTACAGCACGTTTTAGGTTTTTGGTAAATGGTTTCAATCCATCATCAACCGCTTTGATTACATCTTCACGAGTGGTTTTGTCTTCAATATCACGGTAAATTTTGTTTTCAATAAAAATACGTTCCAATGAAAGAAAATGCCATTGTTCTTCAAGTTCACTCAATTGAATTTCGAGTTCGCTTTTGAGTAATTGTACTGTTCTTTCGGTCGAAATTTTCAACATTTCTGAAACACCCACAAACAATGGTTTATTATCTTCAATCACACATCCCAAAGGTGCAACCGAAGTTTCGCAAGCTGTAAAAGCAAACAAAGCATCGATAGTTTTATCTGGAGAAACACCAGGATACAAATGAATTAGAATTTCGACTTCTGCAGCAGTATTGTCTTCAATTTTCTTGATTTTGATTTTACCTTTTTCATTGGCTTTCAAAATACTATCAATCAATGTAGTGGTATTGGTCGAAAACGGAATTTGAGTGATAACTAATGTGTTTTTGTCGAGTTGTGCAATTTTGGCACGAACACGCACTCTACCGCCACGCAAACCATCATTATAATTGGATACATCTGCAATTCCGGCTGTTTGAAAATCGGGAAACAGTGTAAACGATTTGCCTTTCAATATTTTTATGGAAGCATCAATTAATTCGTTGAAATTGTGTGGCAAGACTTTCGTCGAAAGACCAACTGCAATTCCTTCTGCACCTTGTGCTAATAATAACGGAAATTTTACGGGAAGATTATTTGGTTCGGCACGACGACCATCATAAGAAACTCCCCAATCTGTAATTTTTGGACTGTAAATAACTTCGAGTGCAAATTTTGACAAACGTGCTTCAATATATCTTGAAGCTGCAGCACCATCACCTGTTAGAATATTTCCCCAGTTTCCTTGGCAATCTATAAGTAATTCTTTCTGACCAATTTGCACCATTGCGTCACCAATACTTTGATCTCCATGTGGATGATATTGCATCGTATGCCCAACTACATTGGCTACTTTGTTGTAACGACCATCGTCTAACTCTTTCAAAGAGTGCATAATACGACGTTGCACAGGTTTAAAACCGTCTTCTATAGCAGGAACGGCACGTTCTAGAATCACATAGGAAGCATAATCCAAAAACCAGTCTTTGTACATTCCTGTAACTTTGGTAATGGTGTCTTCTGGATTTTCGTCGTTTTCGTAAAAATGATTACTTCCTTTTGAAACTCGATCTTCAAAACCTTTTTCAGATTCTTCTGAGTTTGATGCTTCGTTAGTTTCGTCTTCGTTATCGTTCAAAATGTTATCGTCTTCTTCGTCTTTCATTCTCTTCCGAAATATTTTCTAATTGACTTTGGAATCTTTTGGCTCCATAATTTTTCTTCAAGATGAAAGGCATGAAAAGTATTTTCATTTGTATTTTCATCAGGGAATAAAATATATTTATTATTTAATATATCATCAAAATTTACATGAAAACTTGACCTTTTTCTTAAATCAAAAATCGCTGAATCGAGTAAACTTTGAGATTGTAAATCAGTTGTTAATAATTGAGATTCCCCAATTTGAGAAGGTATCAATATTCCGTCATTTCTTCTTCTACCATGTTTTGTATATTCTGTATTGAAATTTCTTTTTGGCAATTTTGAATTTATGAAAGCCCATATTTCTTGAGCATCATTAAATTGCAATGTTTCAACATTAATTATCTTTGAAAGGTTAACATTGATTTTATTATCGTCATAAATAAAATCTTCAACTTCTTTGAATTTACCAAAAACATCAACTATTTTGTTTTTATAACTTGGCTTACAATTATCCTCATCAATATTTCTAATAGCATCTTGAAAAGCTGATTTGTTATATAATGTTGGAATATTTAATTGTAATGGCACTTCAAATAAAATTTTAAATTCTCTTAAAATTTCTAATGTCAAACCTTCTGTAAAAAAACCATCATCAATATAAAATACAAAATTATGCTCCATATATTATAAGTCAAATAAAAAATCTGTATCAATAGTACTTTGGTCAAAAAAACCTTCTGGAGCAAAACTAATTCTTCCGCCTTCTTTAACTTCTACTTTTGTAGCAACCGAACAGTGATAATCTTCATCTCTGTCAAATTGATAAATACTAACATTATTTTTATCAATTCCTTTCCTTGTCTCTTCGTATAATTTGGATTGCACCAAAATTCCGTTGATAATGTGATCAGAATGCGTTTCAATAATAATTTGAATTCCTGCTTGAGCAGCCAAACAAATTAACTCAGTAAGTTTGGATATTCCACTTGGATGAAGATGAGCTTCTGGGTTTTCAATTATTAATAAAGCATCGGGTTTCGCTGAAAGTATGGCTACTATTATTGGAAGAACATATGAAAGTCCAAAACCAACATTTAATGCTGAAAACTTATTTGTTTTTTCATTTCCAAGTTGAGTATCATATTGATACTTCAACTCAAAACCTAATTTACCAATATCATCAACGATAACATTTACACCTTTACTAACTTCTTTTTCCCAGCTTGTTACTTGATAAATTAAATTTTCTTCTAATGAATTAATATTTACTAATTCTTTTAGTACTCTATGAGACTGATTTTTATGCAAATAATGAATACAAAACTCCGCTTTTCCTTCAATAAGTGATATTTGCTTATATTTTTCAACGACAACGTCGTCTTTTTTATATGATTCTTGAGGACCAACTCTACTTGAACTTATATATTGAAAATTTTCATTAAATAAACTAATTTTCGGATTTACTCCATTCGCAAATTTATTCTTTCTTGAGTTTATTAATGTCTTCGTGTAATCATTATTTTCTAATTCAAATGAAAAAATATAATCATCTATATCAGTTTTGATTTGAAATGTAATTTCATCATTTTCAGAATATTGATAAAACGCATCTGCAATTGTACCAATTTTTATTGGATTTGATAATAAATCTAAATACTCAAAATTAGTTTTATTTAAATAGGCTTCACGCAAAAGTAATAAAGGTTGGAAAACTGAAGACTTACCAACACTATTACTTCCACAAAAAACCGTAAGATTTGCTAGATCAATTTTTGTTTTCCTGTGACTTTTAAAATTATTAACTTCTAAATATTTAATCATTGCAATATCTTTTAATTAGTTCCCCAATTTCCTTATTTCTCTTGTTAACACTTTCTTTTGTTGCTGTACCAGTTGAAATCGAATTTAAAAAACTTTTATCAATTAATTGCTTTTGTATTAAAGAATCATAAAAGGCAAACTTATTTTTAATTAGCTTTTCTTTTTGAGAATTATTAAGTAATGCAAAAGCTACTGATAATGCTTCAAATAAAGGTTTATTTATTGGTTTTCTATTTGGATCATCCATACTTGTTCTTCTCCTAAACGCATCATTACCAAATATAGAATCAGCAACTTCAAGAGCTTGATAAAAAGCAAATTTTATTTTCTCTTGTTCAGATTTACTTTCTGAAACTAAAAGCGTACCCTCAGTAAGAAAATTATCCATATCAGGTTCATACTTTTGATAACCTTTTAAATAAAATGCTACAAAACGACTTGCAAAATCTAAATCCTCTTGTCTATCTACTTTAACACGATTATCAGTAACCTTTAAAAACATTTGAGCTTCTTTAGAGTTACCTCTAACTAATTGTTTTAAAAAATCAATTCTATATCCCCAGAGTAATGCAGTTCGAAGTTCTTGAGAACTTAGTTCAATCGATCCTTGATTAATCCTTCTAAAAATATTATGTTTTACTTTTTCTGGAGTATCTTTTTGTATTAGATTTATTGTAATTTGAGATTGATTAATATTTCTTTGATAATTTCTTTCTAAATCATCCCACCCTAAACCGTTTAATTTTTTCAAAAATTCTAGATTTGATAATTTAAATTTTTTATCCAAAACAAACTCTCTGATAGTAGTTACTCTTTGTAAACCATCAACAACCCACCAAATATCAAGTTCTCTTTCATCAAAATAAAATAATGGAATAGGCAATCTTAACATAAGTGATTCAATAAATCTACTTTTCCTTTTTGGATCCCACAATCCAGATTTTCTCTGATATTCAGGGATTTTTACTTCTTCATATTGTAATTTATCAACTAACTGACCTATCGTTAATGGCACAATCTTTATATTAATCTTTTGCGGGTCAAATGGTTCTATTATTTCAACATCATCATTACCAGTTTCTTCCTCTACTTGATTATCTTCAAATCCAAATAAATCAAATTGACTTGAATCATCCTGTATTAATTTATCTTTTTCCTCAGTGGTCATATTTATAAAATTAAATCAAACAAAATTAAGCAATTTTACTTCTCCACCAATTCCTTATCCAACTCCACTTTCAAATTATTGATAATGAAAGTCTGTCTGTCTGGTGTGTTTTTGCCCATATAAAATTCTAATAATGTTTCTATTGAAGTTGATTTGTCCATCATAATTGGGTCTAATCTAATGGTTTCTCCTATAAAATTCTTGAATTCGTCTGGTGATATTTCTCCCAATCCTTTAAATCGTGTTATTTCTGGTTTGGGTTTTAGTTTTTCGATGGCATCCTTTCGTTCTTGCTCAGAGTAGCAATAGATGGTTTCTTTTTTATTTCGAACTCTAAAAAGTGGCGTTTGCAAAATATACAAATGTCCTTCTTTGATTAATTCTGGAAAAAATTGCAAGAAAAAAGTAATCAATAATAAGCGTATGTGCATACCGTCGACATCAGCATCGGTTGCAATTACGATATTGTTGTACCGCAAGTTTTCCATATCATCTTCAATGTCTAAAGCTGCTTGAAGCAAATTGAATTCTTCGTTTTCGTACACAATTTTTTTACTCATTCCGTAGGAGTTCAATGGCTTTCCACGCAAACTAAAAACCGCTTGGGTATTGACATCACGTGACTTGGTTATAGAACCAGAAGCCGAATCTCCTTCGGTAATAAACAACGTACTTTCTAGATATCTTGGGTTTTTTATATCTGGCAAATGCACACGACAATCTCTTAATTTTTTATTGTGCAAACTCGATTTTTTAGCTCTGTCTTTGGCTAATTTTCTGATGCCCGAAAGTTCTTTACGTTCTCTTTCGGCTTGTAGAATTTTACGCAAAAGCAAGTCGGCAGTTTCTGGATTTTTATGCAAAAAGTTGTCTAACTTATTTTTGACAAAATCATTCACAAAAGTTCTTACGGATGGCATTCCTGGATCTGAACCCATATCGGCTGAACCTAATTTCGTTTTGGTTTGCGACTCAAAAACGGGTTCCATAACTTTCAAACTTACTGCACTTACAATAGATTTTCTAATATCCGAAGGCTCAAATCCTTTGTTGTAATATTCTCGAATTGTTTTTACGATGGCTTCTCTAAAAGCAACTAAATGTGTTCCGCCTTGAGTTGTATTTTGTCCGTTTATAAACGAATGGTATTCTTCACTGTATTGCGATTTGCTATGCGTAATGGCTATTTCTATATCGTCTCCAAGCAAATGAATTATTGGATATACTTTGTCGTCTTCGGCAATATTTTCGTCAAGTAAATCTTTTAAACCATTGTCAGAATAGAATTTTTCGCCGTTATAAATTATTGTCAAACCAGTATTTAGGTAACAATAATTTTTGAGCATTTTGATTACATACTCATTTCTGAATTTGTAATTTTTGAAAATAGCTTCATCCGGAATAAATGTAACTTTGGTTCCTTTGCGTTTGGTAGTCTCAATAATATCTTCTTCGAGGGTTAAATTTCCAGCAGAAAATTCAGCCCCTTTTTGCTTATCATCTCTAACAGATTCTACTCTGAAATAATTAGATAATGCATTGACAGCTTTTGTTCCGACACCATTTAAACCTACCGATTTTTTGAAGGCTAAGGAATCATATTTTCCTCCAGTATTCATTTTAGAAACTACATCAATAACTTTTCCTAAAGGAATTCCACGACCATAATCACGTACAGCAACCGTTTTGTCTTTGATGGTAACTTCGATGGTTTTTCCAGCACCCATTACAAACTCATCGATACAATTATCGATAACTTCTTTGAGAAGAATATATATACCATCGTCTGGCGAAGAACCGTCACCGAGTTTCCCGATGTACATTCCTGGTCGCATACGGATATGCTCTTTCCAGTCGAGTGATCGGATGTTGTCTTCGTCGTATCTAATTTCGTCTGCCATTTTAAAAAATATCGTTATTAACTTCCATCAGTTCTGTTTCTGCTTTATTTCAGAAACCTCATGTTTGCTAAAATACTAAAAAAACATAGCTTTATAAAACACAATCAACAGAAGTTATTAAGATGATATTGACAATTATTTCATAAAATAAAAGTATTATTATTTGCCATTTTTGATAAAAAAAGTAAAAAATGGCGAATAATTGATTTAATTTATTTCCAAATCTAAAATAAAATTGTACTTTTGGAAAAATTGCAGACAATGAAAGTAATAGGTAGAATAAAAGAAAAAGAACTTTTAGCGCAAATAATAGACGATAAAAAACCTTCTTTTTTGGCCGTTTATGGACGCAGAAGAGTTGGCAAAACATTCTTGATAAAAGAATATTTCAATAACAAATTTACTTTTTATGCAACAGGATTAGCCAATAGCAACACCAAAGCACAGCTAGTTAATTTTTCGATTGCTATGAATCAGTCTTTTAACAAAGAAAATGAGGTGCCAAAAAACTGGCTTGATGCCTTTTTTCAATTAAAAAAACATTTAGAAAAAAACAAAGGAAAAAAAACACTTTTTATAGATGAATTGCCTTGGCTTGATACCAAAAAATCAGATTTTGTTTCAGGTTTAGAATGGTTTTGGAACAGTTGGGCAAGTTCGCAAGAAAATCTAACATTGATTGTATGTGGCTCGTCTGCTTCGTGGATGATTAATAAATTGATTGCCAATCGTGGCGGATTGCATAATAGAGTGACCAATAGAATGAAAATTGAACCCTTCACTCTTGCCGAAACCGAACTGTATTTAGAAAGTAAAAACATCAAATTAGACCGTTATCAAATTGCGAATTTATATATGGTAATGGGCGGAATTCCGTATTATTTAGAACAAGTTTCAAAAGGAATGAGTGCCACTCAAAATATTGAGAAAATATGTTTTGAAGAAACCGGACTTTTAAAAAATGAATTTAATTATATTTTTTCGTCGTTATTTAACCAAGCCGAAATGCACGAAAAAATAATTCGTACCATCTTCACCTTAGGTTCAAGAGCTACGAGAGAACAAATTGTAAAACAACTCAATACAACTTCTAGCGGCGAACTTTCTAAAAAAATTAAAGAGTTGGAAGAAAGTGGTTTTATAAAATCGTATGTTCCGCATGGCGCCATTAAAACCAAACGAATTTATGTGATTAGTGATTTTTATACCTTGTTTTATTTAAAATTTATCGAAAATTCAAAAAATGTAAATTGGTTAGAAAAAAGTAGTAATGCCGAAGTAACGACTTGGAACGGATTGGCATTTGAGCAACTGTGTTGGGATCATATTGCCAATATAAAAAAAGCATTAGGAATAGCAGGAGTTTATAGTGAAACTTCGGTTTGGAATAAAAAAGGCGATGCCAAAAGTAAAGGTGCACAAATTGATTTAATAGTAGATAGAAAAGACCGAGTTATCAATTTATTTGAGATTAAATTTTCTATAAATGAGTATGAAATCACAAAAAGTTATGATGCCATTTTGCGAAATAAAATTGGTGCATTTAAGGAATTTACCAAAACAAAAAAGACTGTTTTCTTGACGATGATAACTACTTTCGGATTAGTAAAAAACCAATATTATGGCTCGGTTGCAAGCAACGAAATTACTTTAAATGATTTATTTTTAGATT
>JAYTVI010000216.1:0-42873 GCA_043744095.1 Flavobacterium sp. | reverse complement strand
AAAAATAAATCGTAACGATGCTATGCTTGATTTTTCTTTTTTGAATAAAGAAAAAAATCTTCATTTTCTTTACAGTAAATTCTAAACTTAAATGGTATTAATAATTAAACTTTTTATCTAATGAAAAATATTTTATTTTCAGGAAAATCAATAAATAAAGATTTTGGATTATTACTTATCCGATTAATGCTTGGTATTTTAATGGCTTTTTATGGATATGAAAAGTTAATTCATTTTAACGAAATGGCTGCATCCTATTTTTGGGCAAAAAATGTTAACTTTTTAGGAATGACAGGTTCAATTCCTTTAGCATTAACTGTTTTTGCTGAGTTCTTTTGTAGTTTGTTTTTAATTTTTGGGATTTTTACAAGAGTAAGTTTGTTCTTCCTGATGTTTTGTATGGGTTATATTTTTATAGTAATTTTTCCTTTTTCAATTTTAGAAAAAAGCGATAATGGAATGCAATTCAATAATGCATTTGTTTACTTTATTATTTATTTAGGATTGTTATTTACTGGTCCAGGAAAATATAGTTTGGATCATAAATTATTTGGAAAAAATTCTTAAATCTTACCTCGTTTTTTTAAATAATAATGCCAAATAGTAAATGAACCGAATGTTCTATATGGTTTCCAGTTGTTGGAAATCTTTTCCATTTCATCAATAGTTTGACAGTTGTAAAGTTCTTTCAACGTATTTTTAATAGCAATATCTCCAAGCGGAACAATATCAGGCGATTGTAAACAAAACATTAAATAAACTTCTATTGACCAATTGCCAACACCTTTTATAGTAATTAGTTCTTCTCGGATTTGTTGTTCGGTTTTAGCAGAAAAAGTTTCAAATTGGATTTGTTTTGAAATTACTTTGGTTGCCAAATCTTTTAAATAAATTATTTTTTGACGGGAAACACCGCAATTTCTTAATTCTTCGTCTTGACAATTTAAAATTATAGGTGGAGTTATTTTGCCAAAATAATCATTCATTTTTTTATAACAAGCAAAAGCCGATGCAATAGAAACTTGTTGTTCTAAAACAATATGACACATTGCTGCAAATCCTTCGACTCTTTTTTGAATAATAGGATTTCCAAAGTTTTCTAAAATGAATTTCAATGTTTTATCTTTAGACTTGAGAAATTGAATTGCATCTTCCATTAAAAATAAAAACCAAAAGAACCTTTTACAGTAAAATTACTTGTTTCTGGAACATTTAAATAATTGCCTCTCCAAGAGAAATCTACTCTAAATACTTTGAAAATATTTCCGATTCCTGCACTGTATTCCCAATATGGTGTTGTTGGTGCTTTGTACATTAATCCTGATGCATTTATGGCTTTGTTCTGGTCTGAAACTGAACCATAAACGCCTCTTACTCCTATTATTTCTCTCCAATTTAATTTTCTTAGAAAAGGAATTCTGGCAAATAGTTTTCCTTGAAAGTTGTGATTCCATTGTAGTGTTGCGTATTCGTCGGCTACAAATTCATAAAAGTTTAAATTATTGAATGTATTTTCTATTGTGAAATAAGTTTGATTTCCGGGAACGATACTCATTAATCCTAATGGTACTTGACCATAGGTTTTACCGAGTTCTACAATAATATTTGTTCTACCTAATGGCCCAATAATTATAGGTTGTTTGTAGTAAAGTTGCAGTTTTTGGTAATCGAAATCGCTATTAAAAGTGCCTTTAAATCCTTTGCTGTAATTTACAAATATTCGACTATACGGACTATCTACATCGCTTCTCTCTACGCCATAACCTACGTATTTTTTGTTGGGTGTAAAATCTGCTTGAATATTTAACTCAAATTGTTTGACATCGCTTTTTGTTATTGTTTTTGCTGCATCAGTATAATAATCTAAACTAAACGTTGGCGAAGCAGATTCTAGAGTTCGATATGACATTCCCGTTAAGAAATTCAAATTTTTGACTGGCTCAATCTCAACAGCAAAATTAGAAAGATTTATGTTGGTTAATTTTCCGTTAGAACCCGAAGTAAACAATGCTGATGATGCAAAACTTCGCCCTAGAACATCATTTGTTGTGGTAAGACTTGCTCCTATTTGTTCTATGTCTCTTCTATTTCCTCCTGATAGTATAATTCTGTTGACTTTGTCTATCATTATTTTTCCAGATGCGCCATATTTGAATTTATTATCTTTAAATCCGTAAGCGGTGTAACCTTGAATACGCCATTTATCATTAGGGCCAAAATAGGTTCTTCCTCCTGCGCGCAATCGTATTCCTTCTACTTCATTGAATCCTACTGTTGAAAATATTGGACCATAATCAAAATTCCCAAATTGAATATATCCGCTTCCTAATATTGAAACTAGATTATACAATTGCTTAAATTTCTTGACGGTTTTTAAAGTATCGAGCATTTTATAAACGCCTAGTTCGTCTTTGTTTAATTTTTCGAATCGGTTTTCATCCCAATAATCATCAGTTTTTGCATAAACTTCATTATCTATAAAATTGATTTCTTCTTTATAAAAATTCTTAGGTTTTTCGATATTGAATTCGTGATTTCTAAACAATGTTGTTCTTTTACCATAAACTCCTTTTGATTGTTCTTTTTTGTTTAAAGCAAAATCTGACATCAGATAATCTTTAGTCAATAGAAAAACCGAATCGTTCAAAACTTCAAATTCTTGTTCGATATAAATGTCTTTTACCCAGTTAATATTTGCGCTTTTGGTGACAGCCATATTAATGTTTTTGATTGCCCATGTAGAATCGTTTACCCAAAAATCTCCTTTGAAAGTTAATTCGTTTTTGCGTCGCGGATAAAATACTATATTGTAACACCACTTTTTGTCGATAAATGAACTATCTGTTAATACATAATTATATACATCTATTCCGGTTCTAGACAACGGACTTGTAAAACTCTTATCAAAAAAGGTTAAATAGTTGTTGTAAATATCGTACTCTGCATACAAATCTTTTACAAAAGCTATAATTTGTTGATTGGTATCAAAACCAGAATTTTTGTTGGCTTTCAGAATTTCTTTTACTTTTTTCTGAATGTTATCGCCATAAACGTTAGATAATGCTTCGTTTATAAAAATGGGTAGATATGTTTTTCCTGTAATTTTTGAAGTATCTACTTGTTTGAAAACAAACTCCATACCTTTAAAAATCTTACTTTTCATAAAAGCACTATCAATCGTATTCATATCAAATTCGACTTTTTCGTATTTCTCCATTTGATATTGATTGAACATTTTGAGACCATTGCTTCTTTTTCTGGCCCAAATTTTTCTTAAAATATCAAGAGCAGGATTATTCTTTTTGGACGTTTTTCCAGAATATACAACTACCTCTTTTAGTTTTTCACCGTCACTCAAGGTGATTTTGAAATCATAATTAATCGCTTTTTTCAATTCGACTTCTTTGGTTTCAAAACCAACAAATGAAACAATTAATGTAGTATATGTTTTATCTGATTCGATATAAAATCGTCCATCTTCATTGGTTACTATACCAATATTTGAATTTTTGAAAACAACATTAGCATAAGGTACAGGCAAATTTGTATTGTCTACAACAATACCACTAACTTTAGTTTGAGCAAACACAAAACTCGAAACCAATATCAAAAAACCTAAAAATATTTTCTTTTCCATAGAATAAAAAAACTCCATCAGATAGTTTCTGATGAAGTTTCAAATATAGTTTAATTTAGATTGTTAGACAATTTAGATTTCTTAGATTTTGGACATTATAAAAGTCTAAGAAATCTAAATTGTCTAATTAAGTCTAAGATTCTTATTTATACATCACTTTTTTAACAGCTTTTACAACATCACTCGCATTTGGTAACCATTCTTTTAATAAGGTTGGAGAATATGGCGCTGGTGTATCTGCTGTTGTAATTCTCTGAATTGGAGCATCTAAGTAATCAAAAGCACGTTCTTGAACAATATAGGTAATTTCTGAAGCAACACTAGCAAAAGGCCAAGCTTCTTCTAGGACCACTAATCTGTTTGTTTTTTTAACCGAAGTTAAAATAGCTTCATAATCCATTGGGCGAACAGTTCTCAAATCAATAATTTCGCAAGAAATACCATCTTTTGCTAATTCGTCTGCAGCAATATGAGCTTCTTTTATTATTTTACCAAAAGATACAATAGTAACATCTGTACCTTCACGTTTAATATCTGCCACACCAAGCGGAATAGTATAATCGCCTTCTGGCACTTCACCTTTATCACCATACATTTGCTCACTTTCCATAAAAATCACAGGATCATTATCACGAATAGCAGCTTTCAACAACCCTTTTGCATCATATACCGTACTTGGTACAACAACTTTTAATCCTGGAGTATTTGCAAACCAGTTCTCAAAAGCTTGTGAATGTGTTGCTCCCAATTGTCCTGCCGAAGCAGTTGGACCACGAAAAACCATAGGCATTGGGAATTGCCCAGCACTCATTTGACGCATTTTGGCAGCATTATTTATAATTTGGTCAATACCAACTAATGAAAAATTAAAAGTCATATACTCCACAATTGGTCTACAACCATTCATTGCAGAACCTACGGCAATACCAGCAAAACCCAGCTCAGCAATAGGAGTATCAATAACTCTTTTAGCACCAAATTCATCCAACATTCCTTTTGAAGCTTTGTAAGCACCATTATATTCGGCAACTTCTTCACCCATTAAATAAACGGTTTCATCGCGACGCATTTCTTCACTCATTGCCTCACAAATTGCTTCTCTAAATTGTATCGTTCTCATATATAAATTTTCTTAAATCAATTTTGGATAGCAAAAGTAAAAATTAAAAATGATTAATTAATTATTTATGATAATTTAATGATTTGTTTTTAACGAAAACGATATAATAAAAAAATGGTTGGCATGAAAATCAAGATAACCATTTTAAAAATTAAACTACTAACTTTTTTTGATGTTTTTATTATTTTTTTGAGTGCTACATCCTTTAATGGTTTGTAACTTTCAAATTTGAATAAAGCATTTACTTATTTTGGTGAAATAATTATTGCAAGGATTTTGATTTCTTTTTTTTAGTTTTGTTAAGAAGTTACCATTTTATTTAGCATAATATTTTTATTATTAATCATTACCTGGTTTTTTAAATCTTTACCCGTTGCTTGTTGGTAGTTATAAAGTATTGAAGTTATTAAGGCATAAGGTCTAGTTAATGGGTTTGCAATTGCCGCTAAATAACTATTGTCAACTTCATTCATTTCTAACAACCTTAATAAAGATGCTAATAATGGAGCTAAATCTAAAAAATTAGCAGCTTTACTGTGACTGTTCATTCCAACTTTTTGGGCTAACCTGTTTAATCTTTCTGCAGGAGTTACACCTTCTGCACCCATTTCCATTACAATTGGGGAGTTGTAACTTATTGCATGGTTAAACCACTCTGCCATAACAACTGAATGATATTCTACTTTACTTAAATTTAACATGGTATAATTTTCCATATTATTTTCAGTAGTTCGTCTGCTTAATAATAAAGTTCGTAATGAATTTGCTTGTTCTTGAAGAGCAATTAAATCGGTAGTATTCAAATTGCTAGTATTGGTATAGTTTATCATCATTTGCCAACACAATTTCAAAAATGTTTCAAGTTGTTCAATAAAACTTCCATTAAAATGATTTGCTCTATGGTATACAACTGGCTTGGTATTGTTTTCGCCAATGCCGTGGTTTAAATCCATACCAAATAATCTGTAAAAGGCGTTTCTTCTAACGGAATCAAAATTATTTTCATTGTTATATGATTCATTCCAAACTGAATATGGAGAATTGGCGAAGAATAATAAATTTGTGTTTTCAATCCATAATCTTGAATTAACATCTCTATTGCTGTAAGGAATAGTTAAATCTTCTCCCATTTGGTATTTAGCTATTACTTTCTCAAATATCTGAAAAATTTTAGTGTTCTCTATCATATACGCATACATTAGGTGCATATTAGGAAAGTAGCCTTTATAATTTTTTTTCACATCTAAGTTTTTTGATGCTAAATTCTCGGCAATTACTAAATCGTCATAAGTTGCTAATCTGTTCCAATACTCAACAACCGCATTTTTAATTTTAGAAGTATCTCTTTGAGTAGTAAATTCTTGTTCAATTTTTTTTGCATTTTCACTTATATCATCAGAAGTTAATAAAATATAAGGATTTGAATTTGTAATGCTATTTCTCACCAAATTAATTGGCGAACTAGGTCTAAAATAAAACCCTTTGTAATTAGTGTGGTTTGTTAAACCGCCAGTAGGTTCATATTCGTTGCTTAAATTTGTAGCATTTAAATTTGTTTTCATTACAGAATTTGGATCCTTATTAATAAGACTACTTCTTATTAATTCAAAAAATGTGGTAGCACCTAATATTGGTGGCTCATTGCTTATTATTATAGATGCGTTGGTAAGTACTGACATAATTTTAATATTTAATTGTTATTAATTGTTTTTTGTTGAATTGAGTAATGGTTCAACATGCTTGCTATAACTGCTTATAGTTTGCTGCGTTAAAATATCTACCTCGTTAATTACATCCTCATTAATTACTAAAAACTGATGATAGATAGACTTATCTTTAAATTCTAATGCTTGCTTTAAAAATTGACTAGGATTTGCTTTAAACATTTCATCTGCAATTGCTACTCTTAAATCTTTAGGGTAGTTTTTGAACATTGAGGCTGTCATTTCTGATGTTGTCGTTTTTTGGGTTTTTTCCGCTTGAGATAAATCACTCCCTTTTGTAACTTCTATTTTTTTACTTGTTTCCATTTTTTTAAATTTTAATTTTGTGAGTAATATTTTAAATTTTGATTTCCGATTTTTAACAAATGAGCTTCCATTTTATCTAAATCGTTTTTTAAATCTCCAAGCCCTATTCCAATTCTATAGCCTGTTAAGCCTACCATTTGCAAATTGCTACAGTTCAAGTTCATAGATTGCGAAGTGTAAACTTCATTTAATTTACCTAAAGTTGCTGGTGCTATTTTTGAAATGTCGATATAATTTGCAATTGATTTATTGCTAAATGCACTTTGCGGTTGCAATAAAATTATTTTTGCAATTTCATTTAGTAAAGGAATTGATGATTTGATTGTGCTTTTTGTTGCTTCATCTTCACATTCCTCCAAAGGGTGGTATTGTTGCCATTGTAAAGCCAACGAATCCCAAGGACCTTTACCAAATAAACAAGTACACATCGCACAATTTAGTAAAACTCGTAAATACGATATTGGATGTGGGTCTCCGTCGTTATAATTAAAAACCGCATTTCCCTCGCCATCTACCACATCGTGCAGTGCTGCAACTGCTGCAAAACCAGTTGTAACTAAAGCTACTGCATCGGCTGCTATTTCGCTACTCCAGCCACTAAATGCTTTTGCTACTATCTTGTTTTTACTTTCTAAATTTTCGTAAAGCGTTTTACTCAACTCTTTATTCCAACCTAAAATATGAGCAATTTGATGTCCGCACTCGTGCAATAAAGCCGTTGGTTGCCTTAAATTATGAAAGGTAATTTTTATTAATGCCGCAGGACTCATACTTCCGTCCCAAAGGCGTAAACCTGCTTTCATAATTGCTGCACCAGCTCCTTTATCTAAATAGGTAATTACTGGAGGCATTGGTTTTTGCATTGGACTTAAAAACATTTCCATACAATCATTGCACAATATATCGCACCCTTTTAGCATCCAAGCGGTTTGGTTACTGTTTCTAGTATTTATTGCATCCGCATAAAAATGAATTGTGGTTTCTATTTTCAAATAATCTTGCTTATACCTCAGTAAAGCTTTTCTCAACTGCAATTGTTCTTTCTCTGTTTTTATATTTTGCAATTGTTCTTCGAGCTTTTTTCCGTTATGAACCAAATGTGTCAAATTTTTTCGCAAATAATTTTTCATAATTATTGCAGTGCTTTCGTGTAAACCTTTCCAAGCAATATCTGATAGCAAAATATCTTTGTTTAGCATTGTTTCGGCAGCATACAGCCAATGAACCAATTGTCTTTTTAATGTTTGCATTTTAATTAAATCTTGGTTTACTTACTCTTAAAACAGAAATATCAATTGGTGAAATAGCTGCATAAAATGTTTTACCATTACCTAATCCTGTTGGCATCGGCAAATCATTTCCATTATTATTTGGTATGTAAACTGGTTTAGACTTTGTTGTGAAACCTGGAACAATTACTAAAGTTGCATTTTTAAAAGCTTCTCTGAATCGAAGACCTAAATTTTTATGTCTTGTTAAAGGAAAATTAAATTGTACAACAATGCTTACACCATTTTTAGGGTCAAAAACTGCTTTTTCAAATTCGGCAATTCTATCTTTCATTTTTTCTAAAACTACTTTAGCTAAGTTTTCTTTTACTAAATTACCAGCAGTTTCAAAAATGCCTTTTAAAATTATTCCTCCATTTTTATGATTTCCTCCAAAAAAGTTTTTCTCTAAACCTGGATTTAGTTTTTTAATGTAATTGTATAATTCACCCAAACTTTGTTTTTTCAATCCTTCCAAAATCATTCTACTATCATTTTCGCTAAAATAAATGATGCTTTTAAAATTGATTCCTTGACTAAATGATCCAGAAATTACCGTTTTCATTTGAGTACTTTTTTGTACTGGGTTTACATCTACTGGCAAAATATTAATTGGGTTGGGTTGCACTACGACTGTTGGCGAAGGTGAAATAGTGTCGTTTGCAGTAGTAACAACATTTGCATTTTGAATTTCTAAAAAGAAGAACCTTTCATCTATAAAAATTTTATCTCTATTTCTGTTTGCAACACTTCTTACATTTTTGCCAAGGTTTGGTTGCCCAAGCAGTATTGATGCTGCTTGTGTGGTTAATAGATG
The DNA here is from genome assembly GCA_043744095.1 of Flavobacterium sp. Lineage (GTDB taxonomy): Bacteria > Bacteroidota > Bacteroidia > Flavobacteriales > Flavobacteriaceae > Flavobacterium. The sequence goes on along the minus strand of JAYTVI010000216.1, from coordinate 34,001 downwards.
TATTTGGTTATAACTAGATCTATTGCTATTTCCAAGCCCTTTTATTTTTTCATTTAAAGCTATAGAACTTAAGGTGGCACCATTGTAAACTTTAAAAATATGCACTTTTGCTTCTATCGGTTTGTTGGCTTGTAATCCCAAAGTATCTTTTACAAAATTGAGTAAGTTAACACCCCCAAAAGTTTGTATGGATTTCAGTTGATTATTGTCTAAACTTACTTCAAAAACTTTGGTGAATTTGCTGTATTTTCCTTTTTTAGTCCAATAGCCATTATCGGTTTCGCTTTCTCGTGCCTCATATTTAATAGCATTATCAGGAAAATAAGATGCGGCAGCATTTTCAAAAGCTTGATACGCTTCATAAGCAAATAATTCTTGATTGCCCAAAACTTCTTCGTTAAAACCTCCAATTTTAGTAGCTGCTTCTTGCACGGTATTTGCTATTGCCTCAAATACAACTCTGTTATCATTTTCGTTTTCGGTGGCTTCTAATTTTAATAATTTTAAACCTTTATCTGCCATTACTAGCGATAATTTTTGTGCTTTTTCGGGGTCTAAAAATTTCTGAATCCATTTTGCAATTAGCCCTGCTAAAAGAGTTACTACTTTTTCTCTGCCAATCATATTTACGGCAACTTTAAGTGCTTTCATTGCTACCTTCATTACAACTGGTAAAAAGTTTTCTAGTGCTGGTGTTGGGTCTTCGCTCTCTGAAAGTTTTCCTAATTCTTGAATAAAATTTTCTCTAGCGATTTCTACAGATTCCAATTCATTTTCTTGTTCACTTTCTACACTTCTTTCATATTCTGCCAACAAATTGTTTTGTACGGTTTCATTATCCGTTTGTATGTATTGTGCCAAATAATGGTCAAATTCTGCCTGTATATTTTGGCTTGGATATACAGTTGGCGACTCTCCTTCTGCACCAATAAATCCTTCCTCTCCACCAACATTATTTTCTTCAGGTGCATCATCGACACCCGCATTATCTGCATTTAGGTTTAATTTTCCTTTAAATAATTTATTGGCAAGCTCAATTGCAATATCCCGGACAGATGCTGGAAGCCTGTTTAATGCTTTGGCTAAAATTCTTTTTATTAAAGGACCAACTAAGTCTTTTAGTTTTTTAAAAATAATATGTGTTGGCGATAACTTGCCAGCCACTTTTATTACTTTTTTTGCAACTGCTTTTACTTTAGCTGCCAGTTTTTTAAAGAAAAATTCTTGTGCGGGTGTAAAATTTTCGTTTTGCCGAAAAGCAATATTGTCTAAAGTGCTTTCAAGCTCTTGCTCGCTCATTTGTTGCAAAGGCATTCCTTCCAATTCAAAAGCCAGTGATTCAAATAATTGATTGGTTTCGTTTAAAATTGGTTGCAAATAATTTGCTGCTAATTGTTGGGTGCTATTTTCGTTTAAAAATGAACCTCCCGCTTCGTAACTTGCAAAATTTTCTTGCATTTCGGCAATCATATTATCGACTGCAGTTTCAAATTCATTGTCGTGCAATTCGTGCAAAGTGTCGTAATACTCCATTTCTTTTGGGCTACTTTCCCATTCGCTTTCACCAATGGTTTCGTCTTCCATTTCGTTACTAAATGGGCTGTAATTTGCAAACTGTTCTGCATTATTTAACACAACTGTTTCTAATTCGTTTATCACTTCTGTTTCAAATTCATCAGCGAAGGGTGTAAATGTTTTTGTCATTGTATTTAATTTTTAATTTTACTATTCTATTCAGTTTTCGGATAGCCTGTTTTTAATTTTTAAATTGCTACTTGTTGCCAATAATAATTAGACCAAAACAATCAATTTTGAAATTTTAGAACATAATTAGCAATAAAAAAACTTTATTGTTCGTCATTTGAAATTGTGCCTGTACTACTTAAAAAAAACTTTCGAACATTAGTAGGGATATTGTTATAAAATGGTCGGCGAGCAATGTACAATCGCTTTTTGTCCATTCTGATGATGCACACTTTGTCTTGCTGGTTGCCACCCAGTGTGTGGTAATGCGTTGCATCTTCACCTACATATAAAGCAACATGACCTGCTTTACTACCATCGGCAGTTCTTCGTGTAAATACTAATACATCACCCAACATGGGTTGTTCTATTAGACTGCCAAAAGTGCCCCAATGCATTGCCCATAGTGGATCTGTAATGATATTTTTACCTGCACGTTTTGCAACCACAGCCATAAACAAACCGCACCACGGAATTGAATCTGCTTTGTAAATTTGTTCAACATTACCGCCAATTTCTTTTGCCCATGCGATTATTGTAGGGTTGTTACGAATACTTAAATCTTCTTTTGTATCAAAGAGATTCAATGCTTCTTTTATCATTTTTGGTCCGCTTTCATTCAAAAGCCATTGATATTTTATTGGTAAATTTTTCACTATTTTTTATTTTATTTTAAGTTCAATTATTTTATTATAGCTCATCTATTTTTGGCATATCACCAGTACATCCTCTACCTTGGCATCTGAAACAAGGAGAATTCCAACAATCTTGTTCATTTATTGAAAAAATAACTCCTATTGTTCCTCCATTAGAACCATAACTGCCTTTAATACCCATTACAGTGCGTTTGGCTATTTTTGCAAATGAATAACTCGCACCAACTTCCCAAAACGGTTTTACACTTTTTTCATTAGCTTCATAAACCGTATTTAAATAAACATCAGTATCATATCTGTCAATTTTTATATTTCTGGCAGAACCTGTGCTTATACCGCCAACTGCACTTACCTCAAATTTGTAATTTTTATCTAAAAAAACACTTGGTCCAGCGGCAAAGTTAAATTGACTCCAATTATTTATAGAACCTGATATTTTATATACAAATGGCTCTTGTACTAGTGTGCGGGCAAAGTCGTTTACATTATTTTCGTTTGTACTTCCGCCAGTGTAAGCAGCTTTAGCACCAATTCCCCAACGGTCACCATAACGATAACCTAAACCAACACTATAACCATTGCCAGTAAATAAAGATTTGTTTTCTTTGTTATTAGTAGCATTTCCTGATAGGAGATAACCTACATCTGCACTCCAATATCCAAAGCTATTCCCTTTTCTGTTGCTTTTGTTTGCTGTTTGTGCATTTACTTGAAATGCTAAAATTGTAATTGTAATAATTGTTAAAATTTTTTTCATAATAGTTAATTGTTTAATTCACCTACTCTAATTCAGTTTTCGGTTACCCTGATTTTGTTAATACAAATTTCATAACAATCTCATTATTAATCGATGAGTAAACAACTGAAAATGTAATAGGTAAACAACTGAAAAAAATACCGTCGTTTAACGGATATAAAAATGGGGAAATAACTATATAAAAAAATTAAAATAAATAATTCCTTTGTATCGAAATAAAAAACTATTTTTAAAAAAAACTTTTTTTACCTAAAAACGACTAGCTTTATTTGTTGTTGAAAAGTTAATAAATCAAAACCAGTATTACTTATATAAAATTAGTCCCTAAAAAATAAAATTATGAAATGAGCATAACGGAAATGCGATGCAAACACCAATACTGATATGCGAATTACATATGACCGTTAAAAAACAATAAATATCAACATATGAAAAATGAAAAAACAAGTTCATCAAAAAAAACAAGCACGACTAGTAAGTCTACTAATGCTAAAGCTTCTACAACAGCAACTTCAAAAGTTTTGTCAACAATAAATAACAGTAACCATTTAATTGAAAAAGATTTAGGTTCAAAAATGATTACTGATTTGAACGCAATAATTTCAAAATCTTCGTTGCCGTTTACTATTGCTAATTGTTTTGATTTTAATAGAGCTATTTTTGATATGATATTAAGCGACCCAAGTTGCGATGGTATTCGGTTTTATTTTGGTTTAAATGATGTAAACGAGTTATGTCTTGTTTTTACAGGTATAAAAGGAAATGATGATATCTATTTAACGCTAAGCGATGGCAAACCTGCTGTTGCAGATATGGGACAGGTTTGTGTGCCAGCAGCTTATGGAAGATCGGCAATAATGTTACCCTAAATAATGATTTTAAACGACTATTTAATTTGTATTAAATATTTTGAACTAGCAGCAGCAATTGTTGGTTTCTTTTATATTAATAAACTAAAAGGAACAAAATGGGTTGCTTTGCCCTTTTTTTTGTTGCTTTTATTTTTATTAGAGTGTTATGGACAGTTTTTGGGCACCGAAAAAAAAATTGCAGAGAATCTGAAGTTGTATAAGTATGTAATTATGCCAATAATTTTTATTTTTTATAGCTATTTATTCAAACATATTTTATCAAAAAAGCGAGTATATTTGTTTTATGTCGGCTTGTTTTTGTTTGGAGTAAGTTTAACCCTTGATGCCACAATACTTAGAGAAAATAATCCGTTTTATTCTTCTTTGAGTATTAGTGTAACCAATATATTTTTTCTGGTTTATGTATTAACCTACTTTTTTGAAATCATTAAGTTAAATAAGTTAATCGATTTTCATAAAAATATAGCATTTTGGTTTTCGGCAGGAATTTTAATTTTTTATTTAGGATGCTTGCCCTATTTTAATTTATACAATTTATTAGCAAAAAAATTCTTCAATACCATTTTTATTCCCTATACTTGGGGATTTATTTTTCTTAATTATACAATGTATTTGTTTTTTATTATTGGTTTTATATGGAACAAAAAGAAGTCATAATATTTATAATTGTTGTAGTTATAACAACAATAATTTTTATTGTTTCATTATTTTTATTCATAATGCTGTTTAGAAAAAAAGCTATATTGCAAAATGAAGAAAAAAGCCAATTAATTTTAGAACACAAGCAAGAAATTCTTACCACCCAAATAGAAATTCAAAACCAAACTATGCAACATATTGGTAGAGAAATTCATGATAATGTTGGTCAAAAATTAACTTTGGCAAGTTTATATACGCAACAACTTGCCTATGAAAACAAAGCACCACATATCAATGAGAACATTGAAAATATTAGTAAAATAATAAACGAATCATTATCAGAATTACGTGAATTATCAAAATCATTAACTGATAATGCTATTGAAACCAATTCTGTTTTTGAGTTAATAACACTAGAAACAAAAAAAATAAATCAGTTAAATATTTGTACCGTTTTGTTTGTTTGTAACAATAAAAACGCAATTTTGTCTTATGAACACAAAACCATTTTACTGCGAATTACACAAGAATTTATTCAAAATAGTATAAAACATTCTCAATGTAATAACATTGAAATTGTATTAAATTCAAATAGTTTTAATATTGAATTTAGTGTAAAAGATAACGGTATTGGTTTTGAAACTTCACTCAAATATAAGGGTATTGGATTATCAAATATGAAAAAGAGAGTTGAACTGCTTGGAGGGACTTTTGAACTTGAAAGCATCATTAATACTGGAACAAATATAAAAATAACATTACCTGCATAAAATGAAAAACACTATTGTTATAGTAGACGATCACCTATTAATTGCACAGGCATTGAAGGGTATTATTGCCAATTTTGAACAATTTGATGTGAAATATGAATGTGAAAACGGAAAAGCACTTCAAGACAAATTCAAATCAGGAGCATTAATTCCAAAAATCATTTTACTTGATGTAAGAATGCCAATAATGGATGGATTTCAAACCGCAAAATGGCTCAAAGAAAATTATCCTGATGTTTTAATTATGACTTTGAGTATGCAAGATGATGAACAAAGTGTTATTAAAATGATTAAAAATGGAGCAAATGGTTATTTACTTAAAAATTCTCATCCAAGTGAATTAGAAAATGCATTGCTAAAATTAATTGAAGACGGATATTACTATCCTGATTGGGCTTATCCTATTTTTTTTTCTAGTTTGAATAATCAAAAAGGCACTTCAAGTTCTTTAATTAAATTAACCGAGAGAGAAACTGAATTTCTCAAATACACTATAACCGAAATGAGTTATAGAGAAATAGCCGAAAAAATGATTTGTAGTCCTCGAACGGTTGAAAGTTACAGAGACAGTTTGTTTGAAAAATTAAATGTAAAAACTAGAGTAGGATTAGCTGTTTATACATTAAAAAACGAAAAATCACTATTTGAAGATTAAATATTTATATGCACGCATAGTAAAAAATTGAAATTTATTTCATAAATTTGTACTCACAAAATTTTATCATAAATATTATGAAAATATTAGTTTGCATCAGTCACGTTCCTGATACTACTTCAAAAATTAATTTTACCAATAACGATTCAGAATTTGATACAAATGGTGTTCAATTTGTTATCAACCCAAATGATGAATTTGGTCTTACACGTGCCATATGGTTTCAAGAACAGCAAAATGCAAATGTAACAGTTGTTAATGTTGGTGGTCCAGATACAGAACCAACACTAAGAAAAGCACTTGCAATTGGCGCAAACGAAGCTATTCGTATCAATGCCAATCCTACCGACGGTTTTTTTGTAGCAAAACAACTTGCAGAAGTTATAAAAAACGGTGGTTATGATTTAGTAATTGCTGGTAGAGAATCATTAGACTATAATGGCGGAATGGTTCCTGGAATGATGGCTGGACTTCTAGGGTATAACTTTGTAAATTCATGTATAGAACTTACCGTTGAAGGAAATTCAGCAAAAGCTTCAAGAGAAATAGATGGTGGAAAAGAAATTGTTACCACTTCATTACCATTAATAATTGGTGGTCAAAAAGGTTTGGTTGAAGAAAAAGATTTAAGAATCCCAAATATGCGTGGTATTATGACTGCAAGAACTAAAGTTTTAACTGTTTTAGAACCAATAGTATCAGTATCAGAAACAAAAGCTGTAAAATTTGAAAAACCAGCTCCAAAATCGGCAGTAAAATTAGTAAGTGCTGATAACTTAGACGAATTAATAAATTTATTACACAGCGAAGCAAAAGTTATCTAATTGTCAAAAGTCAAATGTAAAAAGTCGAAAGATATTATTTTTCTTTATCACTTTAAAATTTAGATTTCAAAATTCAAAATATTAAAAAATATGTCAATATTAATATATGCAGAATCTGCAGAAGGAAAATTTAAAAAAGTAGCATTCGAATTGGCTTCTTATGCAAAAAAAGTTGCTTCATCATTAGGAACAACCGTTACGGCAATAACTGTAAATGCTGGTGATGTTTCTGAACTTTCTAAATATGGTGTTGATAAAGTTCTTAAAATATCAAACGATAAATTATCTGGATTTACTGCAAAAGCATATGCGGATGCAATCAATCAAGCTGCTCAAAAAGAAAATGTAAAATTGGTTTTATTATCATCTACTACAGACAGTTTATACTTAGCACCACTGGTTTCAGTAGGATTAGATGCTGGTTTTGCTTCTAATGTAGTTGGTTTGCCAATTACTACTTCACCTTTTCAAGTAAAAAGAAATGCTTTTTCTAATAAAGCGTTCAACATTACTGAAATTTCTACCGATATAAAAGTATTGAGCTTGGCAAAAAACTCTTATGGTATTTTTGAAAATGCTGCTACAATGACCGAAGAAGATTTTTATCCAACAATTAGCGATGCAGATTTTGGAGTAAAAGTACAATCTGTAGAAAAATCTTCAGGAAAAGTTACGATAGCTGATGCAGATATTGTAGTTTCTGCTGGTCGCGGATTGAAAGGTCCAGAAAACTGGGGAATGATCGAAGAATTAGCCACAGTTCTTGGAGCTGCAACTGCATGTTCAAAACCAGTTTCAGATTTAGGTTGGCGTCCTCACGGTGAACACGTCGGACAAACAGGAAAACCTGTCGCAACCAATTTGTATATTGCAATTGGTATCTCAGGAGCAATACAACACATTGCAGGAATCAATTCATCAAAAGTAAAAGTTGTAATCAATACAGATCCAGAAGCTCCTTTCTTTAAAGTAGCAGACTATGGTGTTGTTGGTGATGCTTTTGAAATAGTTCCAAAATTAATCGAAAAATTTAAAGCTTTCAAAGCTCATAATTAATATTTTTTTTAAAACATTACTATTCATTAAAAGGTTATCAAAATTAAAAATTTTAGATAGCCTTTTTTTATTAAAAAAAGCTTGCAATTCTATTTGAAATCATTGTATTTTTGCAATCATGAGCTTAGTAAAATTAACAATAAAAGGAATATCTTACAGTCAAACTCAAAATGGCGCGTATGCACTAATCCTTAACGAAGAAGATGGCGAAAGAAAATTACCGATTGTCATAGGTGCATTTGAAGCACAATCTATTGCTATTGCTTTAGAAAAAGAAATAAAACCGCCACGACCACTTACACACGATTTATTTAAAAATTTCGCAGATCGATTTGATATTGTTGTTAAACAAGTAATCATTCATAAACTTGTTGATGGTGTTTTTTATTCGAGTATCATTTGCGAAAGAGACAAAATTGAAGAAATTATTGATGCAAGAACTTCAGATGCAATTGCATTAGCTTTACGATTTAATGCTCCAATATTTACTTATAAAAATATTCTAGACAAAGCAGGAATTTATTTAAGAGGAAACTCAATAGAGGCAGATAAAGGGATACAAGAAATTGAAGGTATTTTGTCGTCTCCAGAAACATTTGGAATGGAAGAAACTAATCAATCTGGAGAAACCTATACTAAACATAGCCTTTCTGAACTTTTAGAACTTTTAGAAGGAGCAGTTAATGATGAAGATTATGAAAAGGCTGCTAAGATAAGAGACGAGATTTCTAAAAGAGAAATCTAAAATTATTTTAAATTAAAAATTTTATTTCCAATCGGTTTAAAATATAAATTTTATGAAGCAATACCATGAACTAGTAAAGCATGTCTTAGAAAACGGAGTCCAAAAAGGTGACCGAACAGGAACAGGTACAAAAAGTGTGTTTGGATATCAAATGCGTTTTGACCTCAACGAAGGATTTCCTATGGTTACTACAAAAAAACTGCATCTAAAATCTATTATATACGAATTGCTTTGGTTTTTAAAAGGTGACACAAATATAGCCTATCTAAAAGAAAATGGTGTGAAAATTTGGGACGATTGGGCTGATGAAAATGGTAATTTAGGTCCTGTTTATGGGCATCAATGGCGCAATTGGAATAGTGAAGAAATTGACCAAATTTCAGAAATTATAGAAACCTTAAAAACGAATCCAAATAGCAGAAGAATGCTAGTTTCTGCCTGGAATCCATCAGTTCTACCTGATACTACTAAAACATTTACTGAAAATGTAGCCAACGGAAAAGTTGCATTGCCGCCTTGTCATGCTTTTTTTCAATTTTATGTCGCTGACGGAAAATTATCTTGCCAGTTATACCAACGAAGTGCAGATATCTTTTTGGGAGTTCCTTTTAATATTGCTTCTTATGCCTTGTTAACAATGATGATTGCTCAAGTTTGTGGTTTGCAATATGGCGAATTTATTCACACTTTTGGAGATGCTCACATCTACAACAATCATTTTGAACAATTAGAATTGCAGTTGACTAGAGAACCAAAAGAATTATCAAAAATGATTTTGAACCCTGAAATAAAAAACATTTTCGATTTTGATTTTGATGATTTTACTTTAGTAGGCTATGAACCTCATCCACATATAAAAGGTGTTGTAGCGGTTTAAAAACATCAATAAAAACATAAAACATAAAACCTCAAACTTACGTTTGAGGTTTTATTGAGCGGAAGACGAGGCTCGAACTCGCGACAACCAGCTTGGAAGGCTGGAGCTCTACCAACTGAGCTACTTCCGCATTATTGAGGTGCAAATATAAATAATAAGTTTAGTTTATTGCAAATTTTTTTATAAAAAAATCCAATTTCTTTTTGCATACCAATTTATTAACAATGTTTCAATTGATAAAGTTTTTATTATTAATTTGTTATACTTTTGGTTGTTTGAAAAAAAATGAATTTTAAGATCTTTTTTTGTTTGTATTTCTATTTAAAAAATTAGAATTTCAAATATGTGGCAAGCATTTTGTGAATGAAGATGAAAATTCTTTTGTTTTATGTTAAAGATTCAAATAAAAAAATAATTTGCTTTTATGAATAAAAAATTACTATTTACTTTTTTATTAATTCCTTGTATTTGTTTTAGTTCTGAAAATATTATTTCTAATAAACTAATATTGACTTTAAGGAACATCACTTTTGAAGAGAAAACCCTTCCTGTTGACTCTTTATTAATAAAAAGCTTTGACAATAATTTGCTAACTACTTTTTACAAACAAAATCAATACAATACTATTTGGCTCAAATCTAATTCTATTAGACAAACCCTTATTCAATCATTAATTACTTGTGAAGATGATGGTTTAGACCCAAAAGAATATGAGGTAAAAAAATTAGATAAGTTAAATAAAAAAATAGTACAACTTTCTGATAATGAGCTGATTAATTTTGATATATTACTTACTTTAAAACTTCAAAAATACATCTCTCAGATTTCTAACGGCAGACTCAATCCAAGGGAATTATATAAAAATTGGGATTTAAATCCTATTAAATTAGATATAAATGCACAACTTATGTCTTTTTATAATCCTGATTCTTTAGCTATTAAAATTGAAAACTTAAAACCCAATCACATTGAATATAAGAAACTAAAAAAAGCATTACAATTAATAAAAGCCTATCCAGAATATACTTTAGAATGTATCGATTTTAAAAAGAAACTAAATCTTAACGAAACCAATGCATCATTAATTTTAATAAAAAAAGCTTTAATTTATTGGAAAGATTTAGATTCTATCGCAGTATTAAACAATAAATACAATCACGAGACTTTTGTTGCAGTAAAAAAATTTCAAGAACGAAATGGCTTAATTGCTGATGGAGTTATTGGCAAAAGTACTGTAGATGCTTTAAATTTTTCAAAAAAACAACGCAAAGAACAAATAATTGCAAATTTAGAAAGATGGAAATGGTTTCCTAGAAATTTAGGCAATCATTATATTATGGTAAACATTCCTGAATTTAATTTGTATTTGATAAAGGACAATGATACTATTGATACTCGTAGAGTTGTTGTTGGTAAATTTGAAAGAAAGTCGGTAGTTTTATCTTCAACTTTTAGTAATATAATTATAAATCCAACTTGGACAGTTCCACCCACAATACTTGAAGAAGATGTATTGCCAGATGCTACCAAAAAAAGAAGCTATTTTACAAAATCGAGTATTACTATATACGATTATAACAATAATATTATAAGTCCATACCAATGGAAAAAAGACAAATATAAAAACTACCGTTATGTTCAGAAACCAGGACATAATAACTCTTTGGGAGAAGTAAAATTTAATTTCCCAAATAGACATTCGGTATATTTACACGACACAAACCATCGAGATTTATTTACTCGTTCTTTTAGATCTCTCAGTTCAGGTTGCATCAGAATCGAAAACCCGTTGCCTCTTGCAAAATATTTTTTAAACGATGATGTAAATTGGTCTATGGATAAAATAAAAGAAGTGATCAAAACAAGAGTGACCACTTCTATAGATTTAAAAGAAAAAATTAATATTCATCAATTTTATTGGACAGCATCGTTAGACAAAAACAATAACTTCAGATTTATACCTGACATTTATTTTCTTGACGATGAATTATCAGACAAATTAAGCAATTAATTTTGAAGCTATTTTGTAATTTCTTGAAGGATGATAAATAAACAAGCAAGACTTGTTTTTAATCATATTGATAATTTCTTTTGACAATTCAGTTGGAATAGCTGGACAACCTTGGCTTCTGCCAAGATATCCCTGAGATTTTAATATTTTTGGACTAGAATAATAAGCACCGTGAACCACAATATCTCGTCCTCTTGCGTGATCATTTATTCCTTTTTCTAAACCATCAAGTCGCATAGATAAACCGTGTTTTCCGATATAACTTTCGCCTGTAGCATAAAAACCTAAGCTGCTTTTGTTTGATTCTTCTTTATTTGAAAAAGAAGAAGCATATTCTAAACCAGAATTCATTCCGTGAGAAACAAAAGTATTTACTAATACTGTATTGGTTGATAAATCTATAACCCAAAGTCTTTTTGAGGTTGAAGATAAACTAAAATCGATAAGAGTTAGAATGTTTTTTTTCACTAGTCCTTTTGCTTTCAAACGATAAAAACCATTTAAAGCATCAGAAAAACTTTCCATTTTAGGTAAAGCTTTATTGTTAGAATGCAAATTACTGTAGACTGACTCTATCTTCATCACAGAAGTTGACTCAGTTGTTTTTGCAACTAATTTCGGATTTGTAGTAAACGTTTTATTTGTTGTGAACGACGACAAACAAAACAAAGCTATGGGTAAAATCTTGTAAATCATTATTTTTTTTTAAGTTATACAATAGAATGGGGATTACAAATGTATAAATTTATGAATGCGATTCAAAAAAAATTATACTAAAATAACGTTAAAATGCATTTTTTAACGTTTAAGTGCAATTTTTACAGTTATAGCTTACAAAAAAAATCACTACATAATTTTCAGAAAAAATAAAACGAAAAAAACTGTAGATTATTGCTAAACAATTGTATTTCACAAATTTTTAACTATTTTTGTAGGGCAAACCAACCAGATTAATGAATAAGCCATTACGAATATTATTGTTTTTTTTACTCTTCTCCTCTACTTTTACATTCAGTCAAAAGAAAAGACTTAATGCTCTAGCTTCTGGAAACATAATTGTTGACGGAAATCTTGATGAGGAAATATGGCTGTATGCTCCAACTGCTACAGATTTTGTCATGTACTCTCCAGACAATGGCAAACCTGTAAATCAAGATAAAAAATCAGAAGTTCAAGTTGTATATAATGATAATGGAATTTTTGTAGGTGCAAAATTATACGATAACGAACCTTCTAAAATGCTTGACGAAATAACACAACGTGATAATAATGGATCGTCAGAATTATTTGGTGTTTTCATAAATGGTTTCAATGATAGTCAACAAGATTTTAGATTTTATGTAAGTCTTTCTGGTGTTCAATCTGATTGTATTTTTACCAATCAAAACGGCGAAGATCTTTCTTGGGATGCAATCTGGAAAAGCGAAACCAAAAAAACAGATTTTGGCTGGGTTGTAGAAATGGAAATACCCTATGCTGCTTTACGTTTTTCTAAAAACAAAATACAAACTTGGGGTGTTAATTTTTTTAGAGAAAACAGAAGAGATCGACAATATATGGTCTGGAATCCTATAGATTTAAACATTCCTAATGAAAGTGCGCAAGCAGGTATTTTAACCGGAATAGAAGATGTAGAAACGCCTACAAGATTATTCTTGATTCCCTATTCTTCTTTTTATTTAAATGCAAATGAATTTGAAAAAACTCGTGGTGATCTCAAAGGTGGTTTGGATATAAAATATGGCATTAATGATGCTTTTACACTTGATGCCATTTTAGTTCCAGATTTTGGTCAAACAAAATATGACGATGTGATTTTGAATCTTGGTCCTTTTGAACAACAGTTTACAGAAAACAGACCCTTTTTTACCGAAAGCACCGATTTATTTCAGAAAGGAAATCTTTTTTACTCTCGACGAATTGGCGAAAATTTAGCCTCAGTCGACACTGCACCAAACGAAACTATTGAAGATTTTCCAAACTCTATTAAACTAATAAATGCATTAAAAATTTCGGGACGAAACAAAACTGGATTAGGTATTGGAGTACTTAATGCAGTAAGCGAAAAAACAAGTGTTACAATCAAAAATACAGACACCAATCAAACCAAAACTGCTTTATTACAACCATTATCAAATTATAATGTTTTTATACTTGATCAACGATTTAGAAAAAATTCATCTGTAACTTTTGTCAATACAAATGTTACCAGAAACGGTTCTTATAAAGATGCTAATGTTTCTGCTTTTGTTTATGATTTAAAAACTAAGGCAGATTCTTATAACCTTAAAGGTGATTTTAAATACAGTTTTATCAACCAAACTGGTATCGTTGAAAACAAAACTGGGTTTAACACCTCAATGAGCATTGGTGAAACCATAGGCAAATATCGTTACAGTTTGTATGGTCAATATGTTTCTAAAGATTTTGATGATAACGACTTAGGTATAATATATCAAACCCATTTTTATTCATTAAACGGAAATTTCAATTATAGAATATTAAATCCTAATAAGCATTATAATTCTTTTAGCACAAAACTAGATTTTATAAACGAGTTCGAAAACAAAACAGGTAAAATACAAACTTCATTAATAAAACTAAGCTTCAATACTACCAATTTAAAAAACAATGAGATTGGATATGGATTTGTTATTTCTCCAGTAAAAACATACGATTTCTATGAACCACGAAGTTTTGATGAGTCAAAATATGTGATTATTCCTGAGTCTTATAAATTATATATGTACTACACCACCAACTTCAATCATAAATTTGCTGTAGACATTTACCCTCAAGTTACTAAACTCAACGAAAAAAATAGAATTAATTATAGATTTTATTTTAGCCCACGTTATCGTTTTAATGATCATTTTTCATTGATTTATAATTTTGAAATCTTCAAACAAGTAAACAATGTAGGATCTGCTCAAGATTACGATAATCTTTCTGTTTTTTCTAAACGAAATGTTATTTCCTACAGCAATAGTTTACAAGGTAAATATGCTGTAAACAATAAAATGAACTTCAATTTATCAGTACGTCATTATTGGGCATATGTTACCAACAATGCTTTTTTGACACTTCAAAACGATGGAAATCTAACCCAAAATACAACCTATACCAATAATATAGATTCTAATTTCAATACTTGGAACCTTGATTTATCTTACAATTGGTGGTTTGCACCTGGAAGTCAAATATCAATACTTTACAGAAATTTTAATCTCAATACAGATACATACGGTTCAGATTTTAGCAAATCATTAGGTAGCAATCTTAGCGATGCCTTCAACAACAACAATCTAAACCATATTTTTTCAATAAGTGTGCGTTATTTTATAGATTATAACTCTTTAAAGAAACAATAATTTTTTTCAGGAGCTATTTCCAGCTGTCCATTTTATCTTTTTTTAGTCATTGCTTCGTTCCTTGCAATGACCAAAAAAAGGATGCTATTCCCATCTGGGGTAAACCAAAAATTATATCACTACAAATACCATTTAAAGTTAGAATTTACAGCAATAAAAAGTTCTTTTTTTCTCTCTTCTTCATAATAAAAATAAATCGTAACGATGCTATGCTTGATTTTTCTTTTTTGAATAATGAAAAAATATCTTCATTTTCTTTACAGTAAATTCTAACTTTAAATGGTATAACTTTGCAGTAAGAAATACAAAATATGAATATTCCAAAATCATCATTCCCACGTGTTGTTATTATAGGCGGTGGATTTGCAGGTATTGCAATTGCAAAAAAATTAAAAAACAAAAAGGTACAAGTCGTTCTTTTAGACAAACATAATTATCATACTTTTCAACCACTATTATACCAAGTTGCAACAGGTGGATTAGAAGCAGGATCAATCGCATACCCGATTAGAAAAGTAATTCAAGAATATCCAGACTTTTATTTCAGACTTACTTCTGTAAAAGAAATCGATACTCAAAACCAAAAAGTAATTGCCGAAATAGGTGAATTGAGTTATGATTATCTTGTTATTGCTACTGGCTCAAAAACCAATTATTTTGGAAACAAAGAAATAGAACGCAATTCTATGGCGATGAAATCTATTCCGCAATCCTTGAATATTAGAAGTTTAATTTTGGAAAATTTTGAACAAGCTGTTCTCACAAAAGATAGTACAGATAGAAATAGTTTAATCAATTTTGTATTAGTAGGTGCAGGACCAACAGGGGTTGAACTTGCTGGAGCATTGGCAGAAATGAAACGTGCCATACTTCAAAAAGATTATCCTGATCTAGATATTGACAAAATGGAAATAAACCTGATACAAAGTGGTGATAGAGTATTGAATACTATGACAGAAAAATCATCAATTGCTGCAGAAAAATTTTTGTTGGAATTGGGTGTCAAAATCTGGAAAAATGTTCGAGTTACCAATTATGACGGACGCACAATAACTACAAATTCTGATTTAACTTTCGATACAGCAACTGTCATCTGGACAGCAGGAGTTCAAGGTGCATTGGTTCACGGATTAGACTCGAAATCATTAGTTGAGCGAGTAGAACGAATAAGAGTCAATCAATACAGTCAAGTTGTAGGTTATGAAAATATTTTTGCCATTGGTGATATTGCTTCTATGGAAACCTCAAACTATCCTCAAGGTCATCCAATGATGGCACAACCAGCAATGCAACAAGGAGATTTATTAGGAGAAAATATAATTAAAAAAATAAATCAAAAACCAATGAAACCTTTTGAATATAATGACAAAGGTTCGATGGCAACCATTGGTAGAAATCTAGCAGTAGTTGATTTGCCACATTATCACTTTAGTGGAGTTTTTGCTTGGTTTGTTTGGATGTTTGTGCATTTGTTTTCTCTTATAGGATTCAAAAATAGAGCTGTAGTTTTTCTGAATTGGGTATACAATTATATTCGTTTTGATAGAGAAGGTAGACTAATTATCAGACCTTATAAAAAGAAAAGTTTTACCACTTTTACGAGTGATGAAGTCTAGCAATTTTATATATTAGCTCAACTCTTTCCTATTATAATAATTAATGAGTAAATCTATAAATTTACTGTAACTATCCATGCCGTCTTTTTGTTGATTGAATTTGAGAAACTGATCATAAAAAGCATGAAAACCAACATCTATAAAAGTGTCATATTGTTTCCAAAATTGTTCACTTTCGTCGTAATTTTTAATAATACCAGGATTTATTTTGGCTAAAAAAGGTGCCAATTTGGTTTCGTCCAAAACTTCAATATTGTGTAAACTATAACGCAAGGCATTAGAATAGGCAGCATATTGAAAATACAAATTATCATTTTTTATTCCTGCTAAAAAACCAATAAAATTGCATTCACTTTCGCTACCAAAACCTATTTGATGCGCCATTTCGTGACAAACAACATTAGGAAAACCATACATTGGTACTTTGTCATTTACTTGTGCTTCATTGGTAAAGGGATTTAAATAACCTCCAAAACCCATATATGTTAATGGCAAACTGAATAATGATTTCTTTCGACTCGGGATTTGATAAGAAAAAAATGGATATTGATTTGATAAATGATTGTAACCATTTTGAGTCATTTCAAAAATTGCTTCCTGTGTGTATGGATTGATAACTTTTTGATTGACATTATGTGTTATTTGCATATGTATTTGATTGGTTTTTGCAATTAGTTTTTGAGTAAAAACAAACAATTCTTGATTGGTATATTCCTGTTTGATATTCATTTTTTCAAAAAGAGGCACACGATAATAATTGAATGCCCACAAAATGTGAAATAAAAAATAAGCTATTGCCAAAAAACTGGAAATTTTCAACAAATTATTTCTCCAATGCAATTTCCAAGATTTTCTATATTTCCAGATTACAATCAATAAATACACAATCAAAATTCCGTAAATTATATCACCTATTGATATCGTAAAATTTCCTAATAATGTTCTAGAAAATCTAGAAATAGAAACATATAATCTGTTGCTATAATATTTTTCTACAAATTCAGGAAAAAAAGCAATAATTTTCAGAAGTAAAATCTGAAACAATAAAAATAAAGGCAGAATATATTTTCTTTTCACTTGAGAATTATTAAAATGTAAATATAATCACAATATCAATTCGTAAAGAAATTAAACTTTGTAACTTTGAACTTTAAATTTTAAACTTTGAAACTACTATAATGAGCCAAGAAATTAGAAACCTAGAACCCAAAAATCTTTGGAATAAATTTGCAGATTTAAATGCAGTGCCACGTCCATCAAAAAAAGAAGATCGAGTAATTGCATTTATGAAAGACTTCGGAAATAGTTTAGGACTAGAAACTTTTGAAGACGAAATTCGAAATGTAATCATCCGTAAACCTGCCACATCTGGTATGGAAAATCGAAAACCAATTGTTTTGCAAGGACACTTAGATATGGTGCATCAAAAAAACAATGATACCAATTTTGATTTTGATACTCAAGGAATTGATATGTATGTTGATGGTGACTGGGTTCGAGCTCGAGGAACAACTCTTGGAGCAGACAACGGACTTGGAGTAGCGATGATGATGGCTATTTTAGAAAGTACAACCATTGCACATCCTGCAATAGACGCTTTGTTTACAATTGATGAAGAAACCGGAATGACAGGTGCTTTAAATTTAAAAGGTGGTATATTAAAAGGTGAAATTCTTTTAAATATGGATACCGAAGAAGATGACGAAATTGATATTGGTTGTGCTGGTGGAGTAGATGTAACTGCTACAAGAAGTTATCACGAAGAAGAAACTCCAGAAGGATCGGTTGGATATATTATTACTGTAAAAGGATTGAATGGTGGACATTCTGGAATGGATATTCATAAAGGATTAGGAAATGCTAATAAAATAATGAACCGCTTGTTATTTGATGGTTTTGAAAATTTTGGTTTACAAATATCAGAAATCAGTGGTGGAAGTTTACGAAATGCCATTCCAAGAGAAAGTGTTGCAAAAGTAATTGTAGCGAGTATGTATGATGAAGCATTTGTTTTTGATATGCAAGAAATTATTGGAGATATAAAAACAGAGTTCAAAACTACAGAACCAAATTTGAATATATCAATTGAAAAAACCGATTTGCCAACAAAAGTAATGGATTTAGGAGTTCAAGAAGGATTACTGCGAGGTATTTATACTGCACATAATGGTGTTTATAGAATGTCGGCAGATATGGAAGATTTAGTAGAAACCTCAAACAATATTGCTCGTGTTATTGTAAAAAATGGAGAAATTACAATTCAGAATTTAACCCGTTCATCTGTAGAGAGTTCTAAATTTGATTTGGCCAATGCTTTGCGTTCTGCATACGAATTGTTTGGATGTGAAGTCGAACTTGGCGGTAGTTATCCTGGTTGGACACCAAACGTAAAATCAGAAATACTAGATGTTTTGGTTTCTATATATGAAAAACAAAATGGAGAGAAACCAAAAGTTGTAGCTTGTCATGCAGGTCTAGAATGCGGTATTCTAGGAACCAATTATCCAGAAATGGATATGATTTCATTTGGACCTACAATTCACGGCGCGCATAGTCCTGATGAAAGAGCTTCGATAAAATCGTCTCAAAAATTTTATGATTTTGTTTTAGAAATATTAAATAATATTCCTGAAAGAAAATAAACCTTATGGCACAAAAAAACTCGTTTTACAATAAACGAGTTTTTTTTTTAATCTCAATTTTGAAATTATTTTTCTATTAAACCATTATAACTGTCATATTTACTCAAAAGTTTTCCTGTAAATACATCCAATTCTACAATTTCCATTTCTCTAATATTTTGTTTTATCGTTTTATTGGTAATGGTGTAAATGTATTTTTCATTCTTTTTTACATATTGCAACTTAGGTTCTGAAACATCAGCCGCTTTTTCAATAAAAATTTTTAGAGCAATTGCTTTGGCATCTTTTTTAGAAATAAAACTTGGAGCATTTGTATTTAATAAAAATTCTGGTACCATATTTAGATTTGGTTCCTCTATTAATTGCAAATTAGTATCCAATTTTATCCAAATTCCAGCTTTCATACCTTCAATTTTAGTATAATTAAAATGATATAAAACCCAAATTTCTGTAACGTCTTTTTTAATTTTTTTTAAATCTAAAAAACTTTCGGTTTCCATTCTTTTGTTTGAAACCAAATACTTATAATGTGAACCATCTGTAGATAATTCAAAATATTTTTTAAGATTTTCTCCAACTTTAGATACCAGAATACTATCTGAAACTGTAATAACTCTATCGGTACTAATAGTTTTAGCAAATACCGATGAGCAAAAAACAAAACAAATGATAATATTAATAAAACGCATATTCTTATATTTTCAAAACTAAAAAAACTATTTCTTATTATTTGAAACAAAGTTTTGCATTTTTGATTCTGTATTCCTAAAAAATTCGTTGAACTCCAAATAAATCTATATAATCTGCATAAAAAACTACTTTATTAATCTCAAATTCTACATTATTCAAGAAAAATAAGCTTTCTTTACATTTAATTTAAAATGCATTTTAGTACTCAACTCAAAGTCATTTTATAAAAACTTAGGGGCTTTTGCAAAAACATAATGTTTAATAAATTATAGTTTTCCATTAAAAATAAAAATAAATTATATGAAACTTATCCCTAAATATGGTATCGACCAACTGCTTTTTGGAATGAAACAAAACGATGTTATTGCTATTTATGGAAAACCGAATAAACAATTTAAAGATGACGATAGAAACACAATTTTTCTTTTTAATAATTTAAAATTGCGATTGACTTTCTATGCAGATGAAGATTTTCGACTAGGATATATTATAACATCTCATCCTGAAATTACCTTAAATGAAAAAATTGCATTAGGCAGAAAAGTTGCAATAGTAAAAGAAGAATTAACAAATTTTAAAACTTGGGAACAAGAAGATTTTGATTCTGTCGAAAATCATTTTAACGAAGACAACTGGGTAATTTTGCAAACTGAATTTGATGAAATCATTAAAATAGAAATAGGTGCCATCATTAATAATAAAGATGAGTTTGATTGGAAATTTGGAAATAAATAAATAAAAAAAAAAGGGATTTACAAATAATGTAAATCCCTTTTATGTATAAATCAATATTTATTGTTTTGTTGAAGTTGTTGTTGCTGTTGGTGGAGTAGGTAATGACTCTAATAATTCTACTTCAAAAATAATATTAGAATTTGGCGGAATCACATTTCCTGCACCACGTTCTCCATATCCTAAAGCTGATGGTATAAACAATACAGCTTTATCACCAAAAGATAAGTTATTAATTCCTTCTAAAAATCCAGGAATTAAACCGTCTTTTTTTCCAGCTTGAAAAGGAAAAGGATTGTATCCGTTTTGTGAAGCACGATTTTGATCAAATTTACCATATGTTTTTACTACATCTTCATAACTACTATCAAACAAAGATCCATCTTCAAGATATCCAGCATAATGTATGTAAAAAGTTGTTCCTTCAGCTGGTTTAACACCAGTTCCTGTTTTGATAATTTTAGACTCTAATCCTGTTGCAGATTTTGTAGCTGTTGCTTTTACAGATGCCAGATATTTGATTTTTTCTGCTTTTACAGGTGCATATTTCATATCATATGCTTTTTTTGCTTCTGCTTCTAATGCAGCTTGTTTTGCTTTTGCTTCAGCTTGTATTGCAGCTTGTTTTTTGTCATCTTCTCCTTTATTACCATAATAATCTCCAAATATTTTATTGGCATCAAATGCTTTTGCTAAAGCACCTTTTCTAAGGATTGTAAGTTTTGTTATTATATCGTCTTGAGCAATTGCATTTACTACATCTTGACCAGAAACTACATATCCAAAAATGGTATGTTTACCGTTTAACCAAGGTGTGTCTTTATGCGTGATAAAAAATTGGCTACTATTGGTTGCAGGTCCAGAATTTGCCATTGCAAGAATTCCAGGTTTGTCAAAAACAAATTCAGGTACAATTTCGTCTTTAAAACTATAACCTGCACCACCAGAACCATTTCCGGCTGGATCTCCACCTTGAATCATAAAATCTTTTATAACTCTGTGAAATTTCAAACCATCATAATAGGGTTTTCCTTTTAGTTTTGGGTCAGTGATAAAAGCATTTGTTCCTTCTGCAAGTGAAACAAAATTTGCAACAGTTATAGGTGCTTTTTGGTATTCTAGTCTTACAACTATTTGTCCTTTTGGAGTTGTAAATTCTGCAAACATACCTTCGTTAGGAACAGAAGAAGGTGTCACTTTTTTAATAGAAGTTGCCGATGGTTTTTTGCTTGCAACTGGTTTTTTTGCTTTTTGAGCATAAACATTTATCATTCCTAAAAACAATAAAACGATTACTTTAAATTTCATTTTCATTTGATTAATAAATATTTTGTCCTTACTTATTTCGCAATTGCAGGGATTTTCAGGTTACTTCCCTTTTTTATTAATTATTGTTTGTCTAATAATTCTGCTTCAAAAATAATATTAGCATTTGGTGGAATAACACCACCAGCACCTTGAGCTCCATATGCTAAATTTGAAGGAATAAATATTATGGCTTTGTCGCCAAATGACATTTTTTCTATTCCTTCAATTAATCCAGGTATAATTCCATCTTTTCTACCAATTTCAAAAGGTATCGGAATATATTGTTTTGCATCTGCTCTACGTTGGTCAAATTTACCAAAAGTTGTAGCAACATCTTCTACACAACTATCAAATAATGCTCCATTTTCAAAAAAACCTGAATAATTTAGAAACACATTGGTACCTGCAGTAGGTTTTTTAC
Organism: Flavobacterium sp.; assembly: GCA_043744095.1. Classification (GTDB taxonomy): domain Bacteria; phylum Bacteroidota; class Bacteroidia; order Flavobacteriales; family Flavobacteriaceae; genus Flavobacterium. The sequence goes on along the minus strand of JAYTVI010000216.1, from coordinate 11,616 downwards.
CTGTCCCTCTTGAAATAATTTTATATCTTAAACCAGTATGTGTTTTTGTTGCAGCTTTTTTCATTTCTTCAAAATAAATTGCTTTTTTATCAATAACTGCTTTGTATTTTGCCTCGTATTGTTTTTTGTTTTCTGCATCAATAAATGCTTGTTTTTTTAAATTTTCTGCTTCTTTAGAAAAGAAATCAGAGAAAGTTTTCACAGCATCAAACTTTTTGGCTTTATCTCCTTTTCTAATAATAATAATTTTTAAAATAGCATCATCTTGAACAATTGCATTAACAACTTCCATACCATTTTCGACTACATGACCAAATATTGTATGTTTACCATCTAACCAAGGTGTTGCCAAATGGGTAATAAAAAATTGACTGCTATTGGTTCCTGGACCAGAATTGGCCATTGCCAAAAGACCACCTTTGTCAAATCGTAAATCGGTTATCTCATCTCTAAATTTATATCCTGTATCACCAGAGCCATTTCCCATAGGATCACCGCCTTGTATCATAAAATCTGATATTACACGATGAAACTTCAAACCATCATAGAACGGTTTGTTTTTAAATTCTTGGCTTACAAAAGTATTTTTTCCTTCTACTAGACTTACATAGTTTGCAACAGTTATTGGTGTTTTTTCAAACTCAAGTTGCACTAATATTTTTCCTTTGTTGGTTTCGATTTCTGCATAAAGTCCATCTTTTAGATTTTTATGCTCCTCTTTACAAGCTATTAAAGTGGTAAATACAATAAATAATAGTAAAATTCTTTTTTTCATTTTTATAATAATTATTAATCTGTTTTTATTTTGTTTTCTGGACCAAAATCAGTCAGTGTTACTGTATAACTTAGTGGTGTACTGTGCCCAATTCTTCTATCATCACCGTGATAACCATATGCTAAATGCGATGGAAATAAAAATGTAACCGTTTCGTTTTTATGCATCAATTTTATACCATGACGCAAACCAATTATTATTTTTTGTTCTTTATCTACATAATAGGTTTGAGGTCTTAATTCAAGTTCAGAATAAATAATATTGCCGTTCAAATCTTTTACTTCATAATTAAAATGGGCTATATCTCCTTTTTTAGGAGTTATTGTATCTTGTGTATTTCTTGAATCATAACGATACCAATATCCTTTATTTGAAGCAGTATATTTTATGTTTGGATTGCTTTTAATAATAGAATCAATTTTTGCTTCTTCGCCAGCAACTAGTTTTTTATTTCTGTCGATAGATTCTTTTAGAAATGTACCCGAAGATTGAGATATTGGTCGTCTAGCTTCTTCTTTTTGTGAACAACAAGAGAGAATAAAACCAGTAAAAAGAATTAAAATAATAAATTTTATTGCCTTCATAGTTATATTTTTAATTGACTAATTATATTTTCAAATTTAATTATTGTGTCTTGCAAAGATAAATTTGATTTTCCTCCAGCTGCATTGATATGTCCACCACCATTAAAATAATCTCTTGCAAATTGATTTACATCAAAATTACCTTGTGATCGTAACGATATTTTAATAATATTTTCCTCATTATGTTCTATAAAAATAGCTGCAAAAACAATGCCTTTTATCGATAATCCATAGTTTACAATGCCTTCAGTGTCTCCTTTTTGGTATTTGAATTCGTCTAATTCTTTTTGTGAAAGAGAAATATATGCAGTTTTTAATTCTGGTAGTACTTTCATATTTTGCAAAGCTCTTCCAAGTAATTGCAAACTGTGATACGAATTATTATCAAATAATAAATTTGGAATTTTTGAATTTTCGACACCCAAATCTATTAATTCTGCGATAATCCTATGAGTTGTTCCTGTTGTTTTCGGAAATCGAAACGATCCTGAATCAGTCAAAATACCAGTATAGATACAAGTAGCTATTGTTTTGTCTATCAGATTTTTATAACCTAAAAAATTAATAAAATTATATAACATTTCACAAGTAGAACCAAAAGCTGTATCCGAATAAGTATAAATCGCATAATCTGCTGGTTTCTCGTGATGATCTATCATAATATATGGCGCTTTGAGTTTGTTCAAAACGTGTTCCATTTCGCCAGTGCGATGAAGTGCATTAAAATCTAAAGTGAAAATCAATTCTGATTCCTGAAGTATTTTGGTAGTTTTTTCTTTTTCGTTTTCAAAAACTACAACTTGATCTGAACCTGGTAACCAAGAAAGAAATTCTGGAAAATCATTTGGAGCAATTACTATTGGGTGCTGATTTAGCTTTAATAAAAAATGATATAATGCTAATGTTGAACCCATTGCGTCTCCATCTGGACTTCTGTGCGGAATAATAGCAATTTTTTTTGGTGTTGCTAATAGTTCTTTAATGGCTAAAATAGCTTCTTTTTTCATAGGTTGCGAAGTTACATTTTTTTCCTAAAAAAGAAACATTTTAACAGGTTCTTAGTATTGTTATTTTGTAATAAACAATCCCAACCATATCGCAAACATTCCAACTATAATACTTGTACCAATATACATTAACATCAAAGTAGCATTATTTGATTGTAATAAAGTAATATTTTCGTATCCGAATGCAGAAAAAGTAGTAAAACCACCACAAAAACCAGTTATCAAAAACCATTTTAAATTTGAGTTTGATATTTGGTTTTTTTCTAATAAACCAATTATAATTCCAATCAATAGACATCCTAAAATATTTGCAACAAAAGTTGCTAACGGAAAAACACTTGCATAATATTTTTGAACAATTACTGTTGTAAAATATCTAAAAACACTACCAATACCGCCACCAATTGCTATTAATAAAATAGTACGAATCATTATTTGGAAGTAGCGATAACAAAATTAAGTTTCAATTTGACACCCATTTGCATCAAATCTACTAAATCTTGCACTTTGTTATCTGCTGGCACACGAACTACAACTACTTTGTCATTCATCATAGTGGTTTTATTAAATAATTCTTGCTCTAATTGATCAAAAGGAACAAGTTCTTTATTGATATAATAAAGTTTGTCAGATGTCACCGAAAGGGATACGTGGTCTTTGTTAGTTGTTTCGTTAGATTTGGCTTTGGGTAATGTTAATTTAATCACATTTGGGTTTGCCAAAGTTGAGATAATCAAGAAAAACAAAAACAAGAAAAACATAATATCGCTCAATGACGAAGTCGGAATTTCTGCATGAAAACGTTTGTTTCTTTTAATTGCCATTTTGTGGTTCTTGAATAACGTTAATAATTTCTAAAGTTTGTTTTTGCACTTTTAATGCAAATCCATCAATCATCATGTTGAATAAATGATAAGCAGAATAAGCTACAACACCTACAACAAGTCCAGCACCACTACTAATCATTTTTTCATACAAACCACCAGAAATAGTTTGAATATTTAAATTTCCAGTATTTGATATCGTATGAAATATTTTGATTACACCAGAAATAGTTCCAATAAAACCAAGAATAGGAGCAATACCAGAAATCAATCCAAGATTACCCAACCCTTTTTCCATTTGAGCAATTTCTATGTTGGCAGTTTTTTCCATTACTGATTCAATTTCTCCAATTGGTCTTCCTATTAACGCAATTCCGCTTCTTAAAATATTTCCAGAAGCAGTATTTTCTCTACTACAAAGCATAATAGCATTGTCTAATTTTCCTGCGTGCAACTGATTTTTAATCTCACTCACCAAGTTACCATCTTGTTTTGCTGCTTTTTTTATTGACAAAAAACGCTCAATTATAACATAGATGCAGAAAAAAAGCAACACAATCAGCGGATAAATCATTACACCACCTTTGAGAATAAAGTCAAGATAAGAAATATTTTCTGTAACGCTTACTTCTGTGGTTGCTGCATTTGTTGCTGCATTTGTAAGAGAGTCAACAACAGGAGCTGCTTGCAAAAAGAAATTTAAAATTGTCATATTTTGTATAGGTATTAAGTATTTTTACAAAAGTGCATAAAATTTAAAAAAGGCTTCTATGTTACCTGATTTTTTTATGAACAGTATTTTTCTAATAATGTGAATAACGAAAGTTTGAAGCTTATAGTATATATGGGAAGTAATTCATTAAAATAACAATATTAAATTTTAATCTTTTTAATATTCATTCTTTTTAAAACATTTAATTTTTAAATAGTTAATTTCAACTTTTTATTAAAATAAACTATAACTCGGGTCTACCTCGACTTTGATACGGCTTTAATACGGCTTTAATACGGCTTTGATACGGCTTTGATACGGCTTTGATACGGAGTAGTAGTTTTTATGTATTCTAATAGAATCGCAATTAAGCAACTCTGTATTTCATAAGATTAATTGTTTAATAATTAAGTAATTTCACTTTTTTATACACCAAAAGCATAAATTTAAGTGTTTTTTACTGTTGGGTTAATTGCAAAAAAGCCATTATATTACTAATTGTTTAATTTTTTCTTGTATAGTTATGTGAAAATTATGTTAAAATAGATATTTATTAATTAATTTTAAATTTTTCACAATTCTTGCATAATTACTCAAAAATCCCCATATATAGGGATTTCATATATCAAAAAATAATGTTAATTTTGAAATCATCAACTTAATTGTTTAGCCTAATTTATAGAAAATCAGTAATTAGTATTTACAAATAAACTATCAATAATCAATTTTTAAATTAATAATTATGAAAACAACACTTTTATTTTTAATGTTAATGTTTACTACTAATTCTATATGGGCACAACTTAATTCATTAAGTTTTGATTTTGATCCTTCTGGAAATCAAATAGTAAGAGAGTTAATACATATCCCTAATAGACATTCTAATAGTATTGAATCAAATTCTACGCTAGAATATAAATTGAGTGATGTTTATAATGATATATCGTATTACCCAAATCCTGTTAAAGAAGAATTGTTTGTGAAATGGATAAATACTTCTGAAAAAAATGTTAGTTCTATTGTATTATACGACACTTCTGGTCAACTTATTAATCAATTTAAAGATTTAAAAAGCCAAGAAATGTTAGTTATTAACTTTAGTAACTACTCAAAAGGTTATTATTATATAATTCTAATTTATAACAACTTAGAACGAAAATCCTTGAAAATTGTTAAAGATTAAATACAATGTTACAAAAATAAAATTATTTTTTATTAATATAAAATCAAAACTTATGCAACTTATAAAATACATCATATTATCACTTTTTTGCCAAGCAGTTTTTTCGCAAGAGTTTCATGATACACAAGGAAAATTAGATATTACTAATTCTGGTCAAGCTACTTTTACATTACCAATTGCATTACCTCCAAGTATACAAAGTGTTGGGCCTACAATTAACTTATTGTATGCAAGTGGACAGTCTGGTGGTATTGCTGGACAAGGATGGAATATAAATTCAATTTCATCAATTACTAGAATTGCTACAAGATTGGATATTGATGGTTTTATAGATGGTGTTGATTTTGATGATAATGATAAATTAGCACTCGATGGACAAAGATTAATACTTAAATCAGGAAACTATTGGGAAAATGGTTCTATTTATGAAACAGAAATTCAAAGTAATACTAAAGTACAATTAATTATATCTGGTTTTTTGATGTACTTTATAGTAACAAGTCCTGATGGATCTCGAGCTTGGTATGGAAGTTATATTAATTCTGGGTTTGATTTAAATTCTTTTTATATAACTAGGTATGAAGATGCGAATGGAAATTTTGTCACTTATGATTATATTTCAAGAAACCCTAATGGCAATATTAATCAGTATACATCAAATACATTAATAATTAAAGAAATAAATTTTAGTGCAAATGTAAATGGAAATATTACTCCATTAAACAAAATAAAATTTAGTTATATAGCAGATACTTTTTCAGAAAAAGCATATCTTATAGGAAAAAATTGTTAGAAAAATAGATTTATTAACGAAAATAGAAGTTGAAACAGATAATCAACTTTTTAGAAAATATGAAATAACTCACTTCCCAGTAGATACATATGGTTATTATAGAGTAAAAAAAATACAAGAATTTAATGGTTTACTAGAACCTGCAAATCCTATTGAATTTGAATATAATTCAACAACACCTAACATGACTTTTACAAAAGTTAGACAAAGTGATTATAATCAATTAGATTTCAATTTCAAGAAAGGAGCTATTGCTGGAGATATAGAAGGAGACGGTAGACTAAATATTGTATATGAAAATAAAATGTCTACTGGTTATAATACTGAACCATATATTTTGCCTTTTACATCAGATGAAAGAAAAACATTATTTATTAGAACTCTTGAAAATTCTATTTTAGATCAAAAAACGCTATTGTTGAATGTAGAAGAAAATACAAACTCATTAATTTTTAATGTCTATAAATCTAATGATACAAATACAACTGGAGTTGGAGTTTCAAATTTATTTAGTAAAACAATTCCTATGAATAATATTTCGTATTATAATCCTAGTTTAAACACATTTCAATATTTAGGAATATCTCCAAAACCAAAATTAATTGATAATTGTAATGATACATCTCCTATAAAAGATTCAAATAAATATCTTAATGGTGATTATAATGGTGATGGTATTAGTGAAATTTTACTTTTTAATTCTAACTATGATAGTTTTTATTTTTCTACACAACATGGTTATGATTCTCCTCAATTTTGGACATTATGCGAAAAAAAATACCAGTCTGAAACTATGGAGTTGTATATGCTTGACATGAATCCTTCAGCATCTACAACACTTGGAGAAAAAGGGTATGTGAAAATAAATAATCTACCCTATATTCAAACTATTACTATTGATGATAAAAAATATATACAAGATTTTAACGGAGATGGTAAAGATGATTTGTTAATAGTAAAAAGAGATAAGTCATATAAAATTATCAGTTTTAAGCAACTACTAACTGCACCTTGGGTTGAGGCAGAAATTATTGGGCAAGGTATCTTTTATTTTTCATTTTATGATGATAGACCATTATACTTTGGTGACTTTAATGGAGATGGTAAGGCAGATATGATACATCCAGGGGTAACAGGTGATGGTTGTGAAGATCAAGTTTATTGCTATTTATGGTATATTTATTACAGTAATCCAAAATTGGATAATGGTGATTTTTTTGAAATAGAAACGAAACCAATTACTGCTTTTATGCCCAAAAAGGATTATGATGTCAACCATTATTACAATAATTATATAGTAATGGATACCAATAAAGACGGAAAATCTGATTTAGTACGTATAGAAGCTGATAGTTATCAAGATCAATGTTTTTTGTGTGGATCACATCCCTTTAATAATTCATTTAGAGTTCGCACGTTTACAAGAATACCAAACGGTAATTTTACTCAAGACTATATATCTGATTTTATTACTGATAATGAAAGTAACGAAAATATTGTATATCCAATATCACCTCAGTTAAAATACAATAATTTGAATTATGATTTATTGTTATTTAGAAATGGAAGTTCTTCACAAAACCCTGAAAAAATTTATGTGAATTTTACTAAAAATACTATTAAAGATAATAGTATAATAAAAGTGATACAATCTGGTGGCTCAATAATTGATGAAATAGTCTATGAACCAATGATTGCTGGCACTATAGGTTCAACATTTATTAATTATAGTACACCTGTTACATATCCTCTTATTAAAATTAAAGAAATACCAAATGCGACTTTAATTTCAAAAATAAAAAATACTACACTAGGAGTTTCAAAATATCAAGATTTTGTATATGCTGATTATATTGTAAATCTTGGTGGAGTTGGAGCATTAGGATTTAAGAAAACGGCAAGAACAAATTGGTATTTATCAGATTCTGAAAAAAAAATATGGAGTGCCTCAGAAAATGACCCACTCAATAGAAATTCTCAAAAATGGTCTTATACAGAAATCCGTAATAGTGATATTCCATTTAATTTTGCTTCCCCTTACTCTCAAGGACTGTTAACTAAAATTGAAAATACCTACACAATACCAATTATTGATCCTATCACTAAAAGATTTACACTTTTATTAGATAACCAAAAAACTACAGATGTATTAAGCGATGTAGCAAATGAGGTAAAGTATCATTATACTGATGACGGATATTTTTTACCAGATATTGTAACTTCAAAAAACTATGAAGGTGACAAATTGCAGAGTACAAAAATTACAGAAACTAATTTTGTTTCCAATGTTACTGGAGTTGCGAGTTCATATTATATAGGCAGACCAAATGCAACCTATACTACAATAAATGCCTATGATGATACCAAAACTAGTATAGGTAAATATTTTTACAATAATGGTAATATAATAAAAACTGAAAAAACCAGAAACAATGATCCAGTGGTATTAATTGAGGAAATGAATTATTTTTCTAATGGAAATCTAAAAGATAAAACAATTAGAGCTGAGGGTACTACTGGCATTTACAATGTATCACCAAGAAAGACAAGCTTCACTTATGATGAAAGTAATAGGTTTGTAAAGTCTACTATAAGCCCTGATGGAATTGAGACCGTAAATAATGGTTTTAATAGTTTGTATGGAATGGTAAAAAGCCAAACAAATACCACTTTTAATCAAACAACAAGTAATCAGTATGACGGTTGGGGCAAAACTACATCTGTTACTGATTACCTCGGAAAAAATATTTTTTATAATTATGAAAGAGATGGTGATCAATATGTCACAAAAGAATTTTCGGATACTGATGATGTAAGCATTACAATTAGTGATGCGCTTGCAAGAGTAATTCGCAAAGGACATATTGATTTATCTGATAGGATAATAATGCAAGAAACAAAATATGATGCGTTAGGTAAGAAAATTCAAGAAAGCCAGCCTTTTTTTATGGGAGATGAACCAGATCAATGGTCAACTTTTAGTTATGATGACTTAAATCGTTTGATTAAAGTAAGTGAATTTACAGGAAAGGAAACAACTTATGAATATGAAGGTTTAATTACAAAAACTGATGATGGTTTATTGAAAAAAGAAATAATCAAAAATGCCAATGGTCATTTAATAGCTTCAACCGATGCTCCTGGCGGAAAAATTATATACAAATATGATGCTCTAGGCAATTTGTTAAAATCTATTAATGATGATTCAGAGCTAAAAATAAGTTATGACGCTTGGGGTAGAAAAATTGAAATGGATGACCCATCAGGTGGAATTTATAAATATAAATATAATCCTTATGGTGAAATATTAGAAGAAGAAACTCCAAAAGGATATACAAGAAATAAATATGATGAATTTGGCAAATTATTATCAAAACATGTTATTGGTAAAACAGATAATGATAAAACTAATATTTTTAATGTTTACTCCTATGACCCAACTTATAAATGGTTAACAAAAATTGATGTAACTAATCTTTTTGATGGTAATAGTATCTATGAGTATCTTTATGATATAGGTACAGGAAGCACCAATACCAAACAATTGAAAAAAACTATTGAAACAATTGTAAATCCTCAACAAACTTATAGCAAAGAATTTACTTTTGATGAATTTGGTAGGGCTGAGACCGAGACTTCTACAGTAGCAGCATATGGTAAAACAAGTAGCAAAACTGTTTTTAACAAGTATAAGCTAAATGTATTGTATCAAATAAAAGATACAAATGATAGCGGCACACTGCTATGGGAAGCAATACAATTTAACGCTCGAGGTCAATTAACAGATTCTAAATTAGGTAATGGAATATTATTAAATAAAAAATTTGATGATTTTGGCTATCCTAAAACATTTTCAGATTCAAAACCAGAACAAGACCCGTTTATGCAATTGCATACATCATTTGACCCTAAATATGGCTTACTATATTCCCGATCAAACTCTCTGTTTAATAATAGTGAAACCTTTGCTTATGATAATTCAGAACGACTAACAGATTGGTCTAATGATTTTAAAATATACCAAAACTGTAAATTTACTAGTGGTTTAGAAGGATTTACATCTGGTACTGATAGTTCAATTTCTAATGGCGGTATATTAACAAACCAATTAGGTGTATTGAAAGTAGCATTTGAAAATTCTAACGGGATTACAAAAAAAATAGTTAGCAACAGTCCTATAGGTGAAATACTTACTATAAAATTTGATAATTTAATTACTAATTATGATTGCCATCCTCATACTCCTTTTTTATGTAATAATGCTGTTTTACATCTAAAAATTTATGAGAAAGATCCTCAAACTAATGTTATTGCTCATAGTGTAGATTATGTTATTGAAGACGGACAGTTTAAAGAAGACTTTACCATTACCAATTATGGGGATGTATATATGTATTTTTATGGCGTTACATCATCAACAAACAATGCTGTTATCTTACATTTTAACTTAGACAACCTTGTAGTGAATTCCTATTTTGAATATGCACAAACTTATAGTGAAAGTGGTAAAATAACTTCAAATGAGTTGGGAGAATATCAGTATACAATTCCTAATTATCCTTACCAAAATAACACCATAAAACTGACAGATACAGCATTAGGATATTATACACAAGTCGGTAGACAAGATATAAAATACAATGCTTTTAAAAGCCCTATATCTATTGTGCAAGCAAATGAGAGAATAGATTTTGGGTATAATGCTATGCAACAACGTAATACAATGTATTATGGAAGTACAGATAGTAATCCGTTTGATAGATTAAATAGAAAACATTACAGCGCTGATGGTACAATGGAGATAAAATATACCAAAAGTATTGAAAACCAACCTGAAAAAGTTGAATTTATTATTTATATTGGTGGTGATGCATATAGTGCACCAATGCTGGTAAAAGATAATGAGAACTTTTATTTGCATCGTGATTATCTAGGTAGTATCTTGGCCATTACAAATAACGAAGGAGCAATTGTAGAAAAACGACAATTTGATGCTTGGGGAAATATTGTTAAGGTAGAAGATGGAGCTGGCAATATACTTGATAAACTAACTTTTATAGAAAGAGGTTTTACAGGACACGAACATATGCAAGGTGTTGGGCTTATCAATATGAATGCTCGATTGTACGACCCAAAATTGCATCGATTGTTGCAAGCAGACAATTTTATACAAGATCCAACAAGTACACAAGATTATAATCGTTATAGTTATGCACACAATAACCCTTTAAAATATGTAGATTTTGACGGTAATAACCCTTTTGTAGTTGGATTATTTATTGCAGTAGCTAGTTATTTGTTGATGTCAGCAATTAATCATCAGCCTATAGATATAATAGGTATTGCATCAAACGCATTTATAGGAGCAATAAGTGGCGTTGTCACATTTGGTATTGGAAGCGCAACAAGTACAATCACTAATCTAGCTCTGAAGGCAACTGTACAAGCCGCAGCACATGGTTTGTATCAAGGAGGTATAACAAACTTACAAGGCGGTAAATTTTGGAGTGGTTTTGCATCTGGAAGTTTAAGTAGTTTGGCATCAAGTGCCTGGAGTGGTGGTGACACACCAAACGGCAAAACTTGCCATTGGAACGGAATAGGCGGAGAATTTGGTAATACTACTGCTGGAATAATGACCTTTGGTACTATTGCTGGTGGAGTTGGTGCTAGTTTAACTGGTGGTAACTTTTGGCAAGGCGCATTAACTGGGTTAATGGTTAGTGGACTTAATCACG
>JAYTVI010000215.1:0-11222 GCA_043744095.1 Flavobacterium sp. | reverse complement strand
TCAAAAAAATGACTCCAGACGAAGTGGTCGAAGAAGTAAAAACTTCTGGACTTCGTGGTCGTGGTGGTGCTGGTTTTCCTGCAGGAATGAAATGGAGTTTTATTGATAAAAAATCTGGAAAACCGCGTCATTTAGTTTGTAATGCTGACGAATCTGAACCAGGCACTTTCAAGGATCGATATTTGATGGAATTTATTCCTCACTTATTAATAGAAGGAATGATAACTTCTAGTTATGCTTTAGGAGCTAATTTATCTTACATCTATATTCGTGGTGAATATATGTGGGTCTATAAAATACTCGAAAAAGCCATTGAAGAAGCAAAAGCTGCTGGATGGTTAGGAAAAAATATTTTAGGTTCTGGTTACGATTTAGAATTATATGTACAAATTGGTGGTGGTGCCTACATTTGTGGTGAAGAAACAGCATTAATTGAAAGTCTAGAAGGCAAACGCGGAAATCCACGTATCAAACCGCCATTTCCTGCTGTTTCTGGATTATGGTCTAACCCAACTGTAGTTAACAATGTAGAAACAATTACAGCTGTACCTTGGATAATAAACAATTCTGGCTTAGATTATGCAGCAATAGGAATCGGTCGTTCAACAGGAACAAAATTAATTTCTGCATCAGGACACATCAAAAATCCTGGCGTTTACGAAATAGAATTAGGTCTGTCTGTTTATGAATTTATGAATTCCGACGAATATCTTGGCGGAATGAGTTCTGATCGTCCATTAAAAGCATTAGTTCCTGGCGGAAGTTCAGTACCTATTTTACCAGCCAATTTAATTTATAAAACAGCCGCAGGCGAAGACCGATTGATGTCATACGAGTCATTATCAGATGGTGGTTTTGCAACTGGTTCTATGCTAGGCTCAGGTGGATTTATCGTATATAATGATACGACTTGTATTGTTCGTAATACTTGGAATTTTTCTAGATTTTACCACCACGAAAGTTGCGGACAATGTTCGCCTTGTCGTGAGGGAACAGGTTGGATGGAAAAAGTTTTACATCGTATTGAAAATGGTCACGGACGAGAAGAAGACATAGATTTGCTTTTAAGTATACAAAGTAAAATAGAAGGAAACACAATTTGTCCGCTTGGTGACGCAGCAGCTTGGCCTGTTGCTGCTGCAATAAGACATTTTAGAGACGAGTTCGAATATCATATTCGTTTTCCAGAAAAAATAAAAAATAGAGACCATTTTGTTGCTGAACCATTTGAAAAAGTGAAACATTTAATTGGAAATCAATTAGCATAAACATTGGAAAAAATTAAACACATAGAAATTACAAATTTTAAATCTATCAAACATTTAGAAATAAATGATTGTAACAAGATTAATGTGTTTATTGGTATGCCAAATGCTGGAAAAAGTAATGTTTTGGAGGCGCTGGGAGTTTATGGAAAAATATCTGGTCATAATAGCATATCCGATTTAAAAGATTTTGTTAGATTTAAAAGTACTTCAGAATTATTTTTTGAAGAAAACATGTCTCAATCTATTCATTTAAAGATTAATGAGAAACCTTTAAAAATTATCTCTGATAAATATTTAAAAGATAAAAAAATTAAGTTTACTCATCTTTTTAATGATTTACATTTTAGTAATGGAATTTTGAAAAGTAGTTGGGAATTAAAAGATGAATTTCCTGAAATAAAAAAATATGTATTTATAAATCAAAACTTTAATTCGAGTGAAAATAAAATTAATTTAGATTTTCCTTTCGGAAAAAATATGGTTCAGGTAATATCATCTAATCCAGAATTAAGGAAAATTGTTAATAAACTTTTCATAGACAATAATCTAAAGTTGTTTATTGAAAAAAACACCAACGAATTAAAAATTTTTAAAGAATATCAAGATGGTACAGTATTTACACTTTCTTATGAATTAATTGCAGACACTTTACAAAGATTGATTTTTTATAAAGCGGCAATAATGAGTAATGAAAATTCAGTTTTATTATTCGAAGAACCCGAAGCACATTGTTTTGAACCTTATATTTTAGAGTTTACAAATGATGTGAAATATGATAAAAATGATAATCAATTTTTTATTGTTACACATAGTGATTATATTGTAAAAGAATTTTTAAGAGACGAAGAAAGTAAAGAAAATACTAATATTTATTTGGTTAATAATATTGATGGAGAAACCAAAGTGAAACTTTTGGATAAGAAAAAAAATGATGATGTTTTTGAATTTGGAATGAATATATTTTTCAATTTTGAGAGTTTGTGGGAAACTAATTAATTCAAGAAAATGAAGTTAGTTGGTGTTGAATGTTGGGCAGATATGTATTTTTTTGGAAGATTATTAAACAACAAAAGTTTAATACGAAAAGAAAGTGGCGATGACGCTGTAATTGATGGAGTAGTAATTAGAAGAAAAGGAAATTTTAGTATAGGAATTGTTGATGTTGACAAAGACAAAAAAATTCCAAAAAGTTTCTCTAAAATTTATGAAAATAAAAATACCCAAATATTCAAACATAATACAAATTGTCAATTTTTAATATTAATTGGACCAAGGCAATTTGAACATTGGATAAATGAATATTTAAAAGTTAAAAATAGTTCAGTTGAAGCTTTTGGATTTAGTAATTTTGTAGAATTTATGCAAAAATCAAAATCATTAAAACCAGAATTAGACGAAAAATATAAAAATATAATAGATTTTGTTTTTGAAAATTTACACGAAAATGAAAATCATATTTTAAAATTAAAAAGACAATTAGAATACATCATTGATAAGAAATATAGTTTTCAAGTTAATGAATTTTTAGAAATTTAAAAAAATAAAAACTCCGTAGGAGTGATATATTGGTAATATGAAAGTAACAATAGACGGACAAAGCATAGAAGTAGAACCAGGAACTACAATCCTTCAAGCTGCTCGTATGATCGGCGGAGAAGTTGTTCCTCCTGCAATGTGTTATTACTCAAAACTAAAAGGTAGCGGCGGAAAATGTCGTTGTTGTTTAGTAGAAGTTGCTAAAGGAAGCGAAGCAGATCCTAGACCAATGCCAAAATTGATGGCTTCTTGTGTAACAGGTTGTATGGATGGAATGGAAGTAAACAGTAAATCTTCTGATAGAGTTCAAGAAGCTAGAAAATCAGTAACTGAGTTTTTACTTATCAATCACCCATTAGATTGCCCAGTTTGTGATCAAGCTGGCGAATGCGATTTGCAAAACTTGAGCTTTGAACACGGAAAATCTCAAACCCGTTTTATTGAAGAAAAAAGAACTTTTGAACCAGAAGATATTGGTCCAAATATTCAATTGCATATGAACCGCTGCATTCTTTGCTATCGTTGTGTAATGGTTGCAGACCAATTAACAGATAACAGAGTTCATGGTGTTATGGATCGTGGTGATCACTCCAATATTTCTACTTGTATCTCTAAAGCTATAGATAATGAGTTTTCTGGAAACATGATAGATGTTTGCCCAGTTGGTGCTTTGACAGACAAGACTTTTCGCTTTAAATCGAGAGTTTGGTTTAACAAGCCTTATAATGCACACAGAGATTGTGACAAATGTTGTGGTAAAACTACTATTTGGATGTTTGGTGACGAAATTCAAAGAGTTACTGGTCGTAAAGACGAATACCACGAAGTTGAAGAATTTATCTGTAACGGTTGTCGTTTTGATCATAAAGAAATAAAGGATTGGGTTATTGAAGGTCCTAGAAAATTTGAAAAAGATTCTGTAATCAATCAAAACAAATACAATAGAAAATTGCATAAAGTTGAGATTGCTACAGAAAAAAATATATTATTGGGTAGAGATATTGATCGTAAAAAAATTAGTATGTCAGGAACTCCATTAACCGAAGAAGATATTATAAACCAACAAAGTTTAGGAAACAATGGATAGTTTTTATATCATTGAAAAAAGTGTAATTATTGTTGCTGTTTTTGCAATAACGATGATTATGGCGATGTATTCTACTTTGGCCGAACGTAAAATTGCGGCTTGGCTTCAAGATAGAATTGGACCAAATAGAGCTGGAAAAGGTGGTATTCTTCAACCGCTTGCAGACGGATTAAAATTATTTTCTAAAGAAGAGTTTTTTCCTAATACGCCAAATAAATTTTTGTTTATTGTTGGTCCAGCAGTTGCTATGAGCACTGCATTAATGACAAGTGCTGTAATTCCTTGGGGTGATAAGTTTCATCTTTTTGGGAGAGACATTATGTTGCAAGCTACAGATATTGATGTGGCGTTGTTATATGTTTTTGGCGTTATCTCTGTTGGTGTATATGGTATTATGATTGGTGGTTGGGCTTCTAACAATAAATTTTCATTGATGGGTGCTGTTCGTGCTGCATCGCAAATGGTTTCTTATGAAGTTGCAATGGGATTATCGGTTATTGCGCTGCTGATGATGACTGGAACTTTGAGTTTGAGAGAAATTTCGGCGCAACAATCTGGTATGAGTTGGAATGTTTTTTACCAACCATTATCGTTTTTAATCTTTTTGATTTGTGCATTTGCAGAAACCAACAGAACACCTTTTGACTTAGCGGAATGCGAAAGTGAATTAATTGGTGGTTACCATACCGAATATTCATCCATGAAAATGGGATTTTATCTATTTGCTGAATATGCAAATATGTTTATATCTTCTACTATTTTGGCAGTTTTGTTTTTTGGTGGTTATAATTATCCAGGAATGAATTGGGCTGTTGAAAATTGGGGTGTGAATATTGCCAATGTTTTAGGAATTTTTGTTCTATTTGCAAAAATTTGCGGATTTATCTTTTTCTACATGTGGGTAAGATGGACGATTCCGAGATTTAGATATGATCAATTGATGCATTTGGGTTGGAAAATTTTGATTCCGTTATCGATTTTGAATATTATTATTACTGGTATTGTTATTTTGAGAAGTGAGATTTTTGCATTTTTAGGAATGTAATTACTATTGAAATAGCCAAAACATAATAGAGAGTTTAGCCCTGATAGTAGTGAAAATCCTATCTTGTTTTTTGTAAAAAAATAAGAAAGATTGTAACGGATAGCAGGATTAGCTTCAAAAAAAAATTAAAATAATAGATTGCTTTTTGGGAGAATCCTGAATGTGAAATCTGAAATTATAAATTAAAAAATGTCTATAGAAACTATATCCTTATCGGGTAGAAAAAAGATGGTCTCTAATAAAGAGATGACTTTTTGGGAACGGTTGTATCTTGTGGCAATTGTAAAAGGGTTGTTTATTACCATTAAACACTTGTTTACTCGCAAAGTTACGATTCAATATCCAGAACAAGTACGCAGAATGAGTCCTGTATATCGTGGTCAACATATGTTGAAACGTGATGAACAAGGTCGTGAAAATTGTACTGCTTGCGGTCTTTGTGCTTTGTCTTGTCCTGCTGAAGCTATTACTATGGTTGCTTCTGAACGTAAGGCTGACGAAAAACATTTGTATCGTGAGGAGAAATATGCTTCTATTTATGAAATAAATATGTTGCGTTGCATTTTCTGCGGTTTGTGTGAAGAGGCTTGTCCGAAAGACGCAATTTATCTTACAACCTCAAAGGTGTTGGTGCCTTCGAGTTATGAAAGAGAAGATTTTATTTTTGGAAAAGATAAACTTGTGATGCCCTTGGATATGGCTATAAAAAACGCTCAACTTAAAAACGCTAACTAATGTCTCCAGTACTTATTATATTTTGTGTTTTGGCAGCTATAACATTATCGACTGCTTTTTTGACTATTTTTAGCAAAAATCCTATTCATAGTGCTATTTATTTGGTTATATGTTTCTTCTCTATTGCAGGGCATTATTTGTTATTGAATGCGCAATTTTTGGCAATTGTTCACATTATTGTATATTCTGGTGCAATTATGATTTTGTTTTTGTTTACAATCATGTTAATGAACTTGAATAAGGAAGACGAAGTACATAAACCAAGAATTACTAGATTGGGTGCAATTGTTTCTTTTTGCCTTATTTGCTTGATTTTACTTGCCATTTTTATTAATTCTAAACCTATTGTTGGTGACTATTTTGTTACTGGCGAAGATTTTCAATCTATAAAAACATTGGGTAAAGTTTTATTGAATGAATATATGGTTCCGTTTGAATATGCTTCTATATTGTTATTAGTAGCGATGATTGGAACAGTTTTATTGTCTAAAAAAGAAAAATTAGAGAAATAATATGAATAATATTTTAAATCAAGTCGGTATAGAAAATTATATTTTTCTCTCTGTAATCCTTTTTTCGATTGGGGTTTTTGGAGTTTTATATAGACGTAATGCTATTATAGTTTTTATGTCAATAGAAATAATGCTAAATGCAGTAAACTTATTGTTTGTGGCGTTTTCTACCTATCATCAAGATGCACAAGGACAGGTTTTTGTGTTTTTCTCAATGGCAGTTGCGGCAGCAGAAGTTGCTGTTGGTCTGGCGATATTGGTTTCTATTTTTAGAAATTTAGGTTCGATTGATGTAGCTAATTTAAAAAAATTAAAAGGATAATTAATGGATACCACTTTAGCTTTACTATTAGTATTAACTCCTTTTTTAGGATTTTTAATTAATGTTTTCTTCGGAAAAACTTTAGGAAAATCATTATCAGGAATCATCGGAACATTAGCTGTTGTAGTTTCGTTTGTAATTACTATTTATTTCTTTTTACAAATAAATACTACCAAACAACCAATTACTATTTCTTTGTTTGATTGGATTCAAATTCAAAATTTTAAAGTAGATTTTGGATTTTTATTAGACCAACTTTCACTTCTTTGGTTACTTTTTGTAACAGGAATAGGATCACTTATTCATCTGTATTCTATAAGTTATATGCACGATGATGAGAAAATGCATACCTTTTTTGCTTACCTCAACTTGTTTATTTTCTTTATGATTACACTTGTTGTCGGAAGCAATTTGTTGGTAATGTTTATTGGTTGGGAAGGTGTTGGACTTTGTTCTTATCTATTAATTGGGTTTTGGTATAAAAATCAAGATTATAATGATGCTGCAAAAAAAGCATTTATTATGAATAGAATTGGCGATTTAGGATTGCTAATCGGGATTTTTATTCTAGGTTCACTTTTTTCAACTTTAGATTTTGTAACATTAAAAGAAACTATAATTGGTGGTACAAATAATGCAAATTCATATTGGATTGCAGCCGCAGCTTTAGCATTGTTTATTGGTGCTTGCGGAAAATCAGCACAAATACCTTTATATACTTGGTTGCCAGACGCAATGGCTGGACCAACACCAGTTTCTGCATTGATACACGCTGCAACAATGGTAACTGCGGGAATTTTTATGATAACTCGTTTGAATTTCTTATTTGATTTAGCCCCACACATTCAGAATATAATTGCAATTGTTGGAGCTGTTACTGCATTGGTAGCTGCGACTATAGGATTGGTTCAAAACGATATCAAAAAAGTATTGGCCTACTCTACTGTTTCTCAATTAGGATTAATGTTTTTGGCATTAGGATTGGGTGCTTATGAAGTTGCTGTTTTTCATGTAATAACACATGCCTTCTTTAAAGCTTGTTTGTTCTTAGGTTCTGGATCTGTAATACATACTTTGCACGGAGAACAAGATATGAGAAAAATGGGCGGATTGAAAAAAATTATGTCCATAACCTTTATTACTTTCTTAATTTCTTCATTAGCAATTTCTGGAATTCCACCATTTTCTGGATTTTTCTCTAAAGATGAAATATTGATGGTCGCTTTTCATCACAATATTGTTTTATGGGTAATTGCTTCATTAGCATCAATTATGACTGCTTTTTATATGTTTAGACTTTTATATCTTACTTTCTTTAAAGAATATAGAGGTACCGAAGAGCAAAAACATCATTTACACGAAAGTCCAGCTTTAATTACTTTTCCATTAATTGTATTAGCAGTTTTAGCAACAATTGGTGGACTTATTAGCTTACCAGGAAATAGTTGGTTAAATGGTTATTTATCACCATTATTTGCCGAAAAATCTGAAGCACATCATTTTGGTACTACAGAATATATGTTGATGGCTATTGCGGTTGTCGGAGGATTAATTGGAATTGGAATCGCTTTTTCTAAATATATCAAACAAAATACAATTCCTGTAGAAGATGCTCAAATTTCTGGTTTTTCTAAAGTTTTGTATAACAAATATTATGTTGACGAATTCTATGAAGCACTATTTGTAAAACCAATAAATGCAATTTCGAGATTTTCTAGAGATTATGTTGAAACCACTTTGTCTGGTTTTGTTTTTGGATTAGGAAAAGTAACAACCGAAATAGGAACTTACGGAAGGAAATTACATAACGGAAGCATTGGGTTTTACCTTTTTGTTTTTGTAATTGGTTTTTGTGCCATAGTATCCTATTTATTTTTAGCTCAATAATTTTTACATAATGGATGTATCTTACTTATTACTTATACTATTAATTGGCGCATTGGTAACCTATTTTTCTGGAGACAAATTTGCTTCAAAAATTGCGTTGCTTTTTAGTCTTGTTTCATTTGGAGTTTCAATTTATTTGCTTCAATTATTTAATTTAGGACAAAATATAAATTTTATTGCTCCTTGGATTTCTCAACCCAATGTTTCGTTTGCATTACAAGCAGATGGGCTTTCTATTGCAATGGCATTGTTAACAACAGCTTTAACGCCATTGATTGTGTTTTCATCATTTGGAAATGAATTCAAAAATGCCAAATCTATCTATTCTTTAATATTATTTATGTCATTTGCAATGGTTGGAACTTTTCTAGCTGCAGATGCTCTTTTATATTACATTTTTTGGGAATTATCTCTTATACCAATTTATTTTATTGCATTACTTTGGGGTAATGGAGATGCTGAAGAACGTAAAAAAGCAGTTGTAAAATTCTTTATCTACACACTTGCTGGTTCTCTATTTATGCTGGTTGCATTTGTATTTTTATACCAAAGAGCTGGAAGTTTTATGATTGATGATTTGTATAAAATGCGAATTACAACTCAAGAACAATTTTGGATATTTCTTGCTTTTTTCTTAGCATATGCAATCAAAATACCTATAATTCCGTTTCATACTTGGCAAGCAAAAGTGTATCAAAAAGCGCCAACTGTTGGTACTATGTTACTTTCTGGAATTATGTTAAAAATGGGATTGTATAGCGTTATTCGTTGGCAACTTCCATTAGCACGTTTTGCAGCTGTAGAATATAAAAACATTTTTATAGGATTGAGTATTGCAGGTGTAATCTACGGTTCTATTGTTGCTTTACGCCAAAAAGATTTAAAAAAACTACTTGCATACTCATCATTAGCGCACGTAGGTCTTATTGCTGCAGGCGCATATACTTTAACACTTGATGGTCTTAGAGGTGCTGTTTTGCAAATGATTGCTCACGGATTTGTTGTTGTTGGATTGTTTTTTGTTGCAGAAATTATTTACAGAAGATATGAAACCAGAACCATTTCAGAAATGGGAGGAATCAGAGCGCAATCTCCAAAATTCACATCAATGTTTCTAATATTAGTTTTGGCTTCAGTTGCATTACCAACGACTTTCAATTTTGTAGGAGAATTTACTGTACTATATAGTTTATTTCAAACAAATATATGGTTTGCTATTTTAGGAGGAACAACCATAATTTTGGGTGCATATTATATGCTAAAAATGTTTCAATACGTAATGTTAGGAGAAACAAATACTAAATTATTCAAGGATGTTACTTTCATCGAAGGATTAACGCTAGTAATCATTATTGCAGTATTATTTTTCTTCGGAATGTATCCTAAACCAATCACAGATTTAATCACACCAAGTCTGGAAAATATTTTAATTCAAATTAATAGAACTAACTAGTCATATCAAGAATGAATACATTAATAGCTATAGTAGGATTAGGTGTTTTATGCCTTTTGTTTGAAATTCTTAATTTAAGAAAAGCACTAGTTCCGATGACAATCATTGGTTTATTGGCCATTCTTGGATTGACAATGTCAGAATATAATACTCCCGGAAATTATTACAATAATATGATTGCAGTCAATAATTTTTCGGTGGCATTTTCTAGTTTGTTTATTGTACTTACAGTATTTTTAGTTGCTTTAAGTCATAATTTTTATGAAAATCACCAATCAAAAATTTCCGATTACATTGCCATAAAAATATTTTTACTCTCTGGTGCTGTTGCAATGGTATCGTTTGGAAATTTAGCGATGTTCTTTCTAGGAATAGAAGTTTTATCTATTTCATTATACATCTTAGCGGCAAGCAATAGATTGAACCTAAAAAGCAACGAAGCCGGAATGAAATATTTCTTGATGGGTTCATTTGCTTCTGGTGTATTATTATTCGGAATTTGTTTGGTATATGGTGCAATGGGTACTTTTGACATTACAGAAATTAGTGATATGTCTCAATCAGCAGAATTACCTGTTTGGTTCCCGATTGGGATAATCTTATTGTTAATAGGAATGCTTTTCAAAATTGCAGCTGTACCTTTTCATTTATGGGCACCAGATGTTTATGAAGGTTCTCCATCTTTAACAACCGCTACAATGAGTACTTTGGCAAAAGTGGTTGCAATGGCTACATTATTTAAATTACTTACTGCAATGAATGCTGATTTGTCTTATCATTTTCAAATTGTAATTGTTATCATTTCAATGGCTTCGATGACTGTTGGAAATATCATGGCGTTGAAACAAGCCAATGTAAAACGTATGTTAGCTTTTTCAGGAATATCACATGCCGGTTTTATGTTGATGACGTTGTTAAGTACAGCAACATCTGCAGGAAGTTTGTTGTATTATGCAACGGCTTATTCATTAGCAGGAATTGCGGCTTTTAGTGTGATTCTTTACGTATGTAAAAACAGAGAAAACGAAGATATCGTAAATTTTCACGGCTTGGGTAAAACAAATCCAGTTCTAGCAGCAGTATTAACTGGAGCTTTGCTTTCGATGGCAGGAATTCCAATCTTTTCTGGATTTTTTGCAAAATTAATTTTGTTTACTCAAACTATTCAAGCAGGATATTTAGTATTGGTTATTGTAGCAGTAATCAATTCCATAATTAGTGTGGGCTATTATTTTAAATTAATTTTAGCAATGTATACTAAAGATCCTAACGAGTCCAGAACTGGAACTCCTATTATTATATACACAGTTGCTGTTATTGCAATAATTCTGAATATAATTTTAGGCTTATTCCCTTCATTGATTATGGATTTGTTGG
>JAYTVI010000214.1:0-3384 GCA_043744095.1 Flavobacterium sp. | reverse complement strand
GGGTTATAAACTTTTGTCGAAGATCGTTTATTAACTGTGAGAGTCATTACATCCCGTAATGGCTTTCTCTTTTTTGGGTAGGTTTATGTCATAGTATTTTTGTTGTTTTGTTGTTTTGTTGATACATAAAATCTTGTTAAATTTACTAAAAAAAAAAAAACAGTTATTCTTTTTTTTCTAAATACTTATTAACAAAATGGTTAGGTTGCTTATTTATTTTGAATAGTTTAGTTTTTTAATTTTAATCCTTTATTTTTTTGTGTTAAATAACATTGAGAAAGTCATATTCAGTTTGTATACTTATAAATTTCAAATAAATTATTTTCAAAATTAGGTTTCTTTTTTTATAAAAAAATCCCCATAAATGGGGATTTATAAAAAATTTAATTTCAGTTATTTATTACATCCCTGTTCTAATTGCCTCAACTGGATCTAGTCTTGAAGCAGCTATAGCTGGAAGAATTCCTGCAATTAAACCTATAATAATAGAAATTGAAGTTCCAAGTAAAATGTTTTTTAAACTTAATGCAAACTCAAAATCCATTGCGTTAGAGAGCACCATCGAAATTATCCAAACCAAAAACAAGCCGATAAAACCACCTATAACACACAAGATTACAGCTTCAAATAAAAATTGAAACAATATAAACTTGTTTTTGGCACCCAACGATTTCTGAATTCCTATTAAGTTTGTACGTTCTTTTACTGAGACAAACATAATATTGGCAATTCCGAAACCACCAACAAGCAACGAAAATCCACTAATTATCCATCCTACAACATTCAATTGACTTACTATACTATCAATAAAATCTGTAAAACCTGACAAGATATTTACAAAAAAATTATCAATTTCTTCTGATTTTATTCCTCTATAACCACGAAGTTTTTGAGCAATTTCGCCACGTAATGCTGGCACATCAATTCCTTTTTCGGGTTTGATAACAATTACAGGCAATACATTTTCATTATTATCTCCATACAATCGTCTAATAAAATTTGAAGGCATAAAAGCCGAAGTATCATCACTATCGCCCAATCCCATACTTTTCCCTTTCTTTTTGGTAACTCCAATAACAGTAAATCGCTGACCATACATTCGAACGGTTTTTCCTAAAGGATCAAAATCATCAAATAATCCTTTGGCAATTTCATAACCTAAAACCACAACCAAATTTCCAGAATTAGATTCGGGTTCGTTAAAAAATCGTCCTTTTTCTATTTCTAATCGTTGAATATCTGCAAATTCAAATGTTACTGGAACAATATTTACATCAGAAACCGTTTTAGATTCAAATTTTATTATTTGCCTTCCTGCAAAATACTGAAAACAAGAATTTTCAACATGGTTTACAGAACCTTTCAAATATTGAAACTCTTCATTGGTTACCACAGGAAACTGCTCTAATTTCCAGCGAGGAATATCGGTTGGTCCAAAACATTGACTGGTTAAATAAATCGTGTTTTTGTCAAGAGTACTCAAATCGCCTTTTATTTTTTTGTCTAACGAATCGACTGCAGTAAGTACCGCAATTATAGAAAAAATACCAATAGTAACTCCTAAAAGCGAAAGTAAGGTGCGTAATTTGTTATTGCGAAGCGCATTCATCGCAAAGCTAAAACTTTCAGAAAGCAAACGGAGATAAACTATCATATAACAAAAATTATGGTGAAGTAAAATTCATTATTTTTTTATCAAAATCCTAATGAATTAATTGTTTAAAGTTTGTCTTGTTATTTTTAATAATGTTACAATATTGCATTGAAAATTAGATATAAAAAAATTACTTTTGTAGCTATAAACACCACTACTAAATGAACACTACAAAAACCATTCAATCAGCATTGATTTCGGTCTTTTCTAAAGAAGGATTAGAACCAATTGTAAGAAAATTACACAAGCAAAAAGTCACTATTTATTCTACTGGAGGCACAGAAGATTATATTAAAAATCTAGGAATACCAGTCATACCTGTCGAAAATGTGACAGACTATCCTTCAATTCTTGGCGGAAGAGTAAAAACATTGCATCCAAAAATTTTTGGCGGAATCTTAAATCGTCAAGACAATGAAAGCGATGTACAACAAATGAAAGAATTTGAAATTCCTCAAATAGATTTGGTTATTGTCGATTTGTATCCTTTTGAAAAAACTGTTGCATCTGGAGCAAGTGAAAATGATATTATAGAAAAAATTGATATAGGTGGAATTTCGTTAATTCGTGCTGCAGCAAAAAACTTTAAAGATACTGTAATTATTCCTTCAGTTGCTGAATATAGTTTGTTTTTGGAAATGATTACAACTCAAAACGGTGCAACAACATTAGAAAACAGAAAACTACTGGCAACAAAAGCTTTCCATGTTTCCTCTCATTATGATACGGCAATTTTTAACTATTTCAATACTGACGATACCGTTTTTAAAACCAGTATTGCTGATGGTCAAGTATTGCGCTATGGCGAAAATCCTCATCAAAAAGGGTTTTTCTTTGGCGATTTTGAGGCTATGTTTACAAAAGCACACGGCAAAGAATTGTCCTACAACAATTTACTTGATGTAGATGCAGCCGTAAATTTAATTTTAGAATTTAAAAATGACAATCCAACTTTTGCGATTTTAAAACACAATAATGCATGTGGACTTGCAACTCGAGAAACAATAAAACAAGCCTATCTTGATGCCTTAGCCTGCGATCCAACTTCTGCTTTTGGAGGAGTTTTGATTGCAAATACATCAATTGACGAAGTAACGGCAACAGAAATAAATTCTTTGTTTTGCGAAGTAGTCATTGCGCCCAATTATAGTCAAGAAGCAATAGCAATATTATCTGAAAAGAAAAATAGAATAATTTTGATACAAAACGAAATTGAATTACCACAAAAACAAGTTCGAACATGTATAAACGGTCTTCTGGTACAAGATAAAAACAATATAACAGACAATAAACAAGCATTAAAAACCGTTACCATAACATCACCAACAGAACAAGAAATTGAAGATTTAATTTTTGCCTCAAAGATTTGTAAAAACACCAAATCAAATACTATAGTTTTTGCAAAAAACAAAACTTTAATAGCATCAGGAACAGGTCAAACCTCAAGAGTAGATGCCTTAAAACAGGCGATTGAAAAAGCAAATACATTTGGTTTTGATTTAAAAGGAGCAGTAATGGCAAGTGATGCTTTTTTTCCGTTTCCGGATTGTGTAGAAATTGCAAATCACGCAGGAATCACAGCTGTAATTCAACCTGGTGGATCAATAAAAGACGAATTAAGCATAAAATATTGCAATGAAAATAAAGTTGCAATGGTATTTACAGGAACACGTCATTTTAAACATTAATTTGTTTAACTTTGTGCGTTAAAATTTATATAAACATAATAA
>JAYTVI010000213.1:0-3385 GCA_043744095.1 Flavobacterium sp. | reverse complement strand
AATTTAGAACAAAGAACAAAGTTGTTGGATTATTTAAAACAAAATGAAATATTGGCTGTTTTTCATTACATTAGTTTGCACAAAAGCCCTTTTTATGTATCAAAACACAAAGGTGGCGAATTGCCAGAAACAGATAGGTTTACAGATACCTTGGTAAGATTGCCGCTTTTTTATGAGTTAAAAGAGTCACAACAACAACAAACAATCAATATTATCACCGCATTTTAATCCATTTTATGAAAAAAATAAACCCTGAAATATTCAAAGATGATTATCAAATAAAAAATGGGAAATATGTTTTTATTCCTGTACAAGAAGAAGTTGTAACCGATTTTCTAGATAAGTTTAAGTATACAATAAAGAAGTATGATAGGTTATACAATGTTTTAATAGAAATAATTAGCCCTGTTTATCCTCAACCTTTCTTTGATGCAAGAAAAATTATTCGCAATGAAATTAAAGGGGAAAATATAGTTGCCTTAAATCTTGGTAGTGGGAATTCGAATTTTGGAGAGGATTTGTTAAATGTTGATTTGCTTCCTTATCAAAATGTAGATGTAATTTGTGATATTGAAAAAATTCCTTTTAAGGATAATTCTGTTGATTATATTATTAATATAGCGGTTTTAGAACATGTGCCTAATCCTCAAAAAGTAATAGCCGAAATCTATAGAATTTTAAAACCTGGAGGAAAAATTTATTGTTTTATTCCGTTTATGCAACCTTTTCATGCTTCACCTTATGATTTTCAGAGGTTTACTTACGAAGGTATGAAACATCAGTTCAGAGATTTTGAAATTCTAAACCTTAAACCTATTGGTCCTACTTCGGGAATGTTATGGGTTATTCAAGAGTGGTTTGCATTAGTCTTTTCATTTGGAGTAAAACCACTACACACTTTTTTATATTTGTTATTTATGGTTCTTACTTTTCCTGTTAAGTTTTTGGATGTTATTTTGCAATATTACCCAATGAGTAAGAATATGGCTTCTGGGTTTAGTATTTTGGCAGAGAAAAAGATGTGAATTGAACGACTAGTAATATAAAAAAAGATACCAAAACAACACAAATTATGTGCAACAATTTTTTTAAAATTTTTATGTTAAAGATTTAAAGTTGCAAATAAGTTCAAATTATTCGTATAAAAAACAAAAAAATGACTACAATTAAGAAAGCAATTAATCTAGTGTTAGATAATAAAGTATTAGTATTAATTTTACTAACTGCTTCAATATTAAGATTATATAAAATAGATTTTCAAAGTTTGTGGATGGACGAGATATACACACTTAATGTAGCAGATTCAAAACATTCTTTTTCAAAAATCATTTCTGAAGTAAATTTAAGAGAGAGTTATCCCTATTTATACTTTTTTATAATGAATAGTTTGTTCACTTTGTTTGGTGACATTTCTATAGTAGGTAGAATTTCATCTGCAATTTTCGGGATACTAACTGTTTGGATGATGTATAAATTAGGGAAAGAGCTTTATTCAAAAAACGTTGGGCTAATTGCAGCATTATTACTCTCATTTAATCATTTCGCTATTTTTCACTCTCAAGAAGTGAGAGCATACTCTTTTTATTTATTAGGTTTATTATTTTCATATTATTGTTTCATAAAATTCTTAAAAGAAGATAATAGGAAGAATATGTTGATGTATTCATTTAGTGCTGGATTATTATTAAACACAAATTTTTTTAGTGTTTTAAATATTTTATCTCAAGGTATAGTAATGGTTTTTGTGTTGATTTCATTAAACAAGAACGATAGAAATTCTTTTTTAAAAAAAATGTTGATTATATCGGGTGTTATGTTACTCTTTTTTTTACCCAATATCTACAAATTTTATTTATTAACGAATCTAATAGTTTTATGGATACCACAAGCTTCTGACGAGGCTTTTGTAAATGTTTTAAAAGAAATTTTTAGCAGTTCGATTTATTTGATTTTTATATATAGTACTCTTTTTACTTTTTTTATGGTGAAGGTTTTTAGTCAAAAGAAAACTAAAAAAATAGAAGAAGTGTTATCTAAAAAATTAATTTTTAGTTATTTAGTTATTTTTTCTTGGATAGGTATTGTTTTGACAATAATTATTTTCAAATCCTATTCAGGGTTGTCTATATTTCTATCAAGGTATTTTACAAGTATTTTGCCAGCATTTATTTTGGCAATTTCAATAGCTTTAGTAAGAATAAAAAATAGTCAAGTAAGATTTTCTTTTCTTGCTTTATTAGTCTTTTTTATGGCCTTTGATTTAATTGTTGTAAAAAAATATTATACAACTATCACTAAAAGTCAATATAGAGAGGTTTCAAAATTTATTTTAGATAATAATAAAAATAATAAAACGGTTTATACAAGTTTATCTTATTGGTATGGTTATTATCTTTCAAATGAAAAAACGAAAACAAATTTAATTGAAAAACCTCTTGAAGATATTATCAATGAAATGTCACAAGATTCATTAAAAATAAAAGAATTTTGGTATGCAGATGCACACAATAGACCCTATAACCCAACTGAAAAAACAAAGAAATTTTTAGAAACAAATTTTAGCGTCGAAAATAATTTTGATGGTTACGATGCTTGGACAAAACACTATATTTTGATTAAAAACGCAAAAAAAACTATTGATATATCTAAATATAGAAATCTAAAGGAACAAAATGGTGATTTGTTTAAACTGAATATTGAATCATATAAATTCGATAACAATACTATTACAATCACAGGATGGGCATTTTTTGGTGAGCAAACATCGGATAAAACAGAAATCAAGTTGATTTTGATTAAAGATAATAAAAGCACTAAAATTATTCAAACTCAGAAAGTAATTAGAAAAGATATTTCTGAATATTTTAAAAGTTCATTCGATTACAGTAATTCTGGTTTTACTACAACAACAAACCTTGAGTCTTTTGAAAAAGGGAATTATACTTTAGCAGTTTATTTAATAAATAAAACATCAAAAAAAGAAGGGTTAATTCTAACAGATAAATTCATAATCATAAAATAAAAAAAAGTTAATGTCTTTTATTAATTATTTGTATTTTTGCAATAAAAAAAATGAAATCAAAATTAACCGCCATTTTAATTATAGCAATAGTGTTACTTTCTTGTAAAGATGATAAAAACAAGATAAGTAAAGAAGAGTCAAACACCAAAATTGAGGCAAATAACTTTTTTAAAGTTTCTTTAGATTTAATAGTTTTAAAAGATGATAATTTCCATCTTTATTACACAGAAGATGGGACTATTAATTTTAATGAAAAACAATCTATTTGGATGCCAATAATAGGGAGTGAAAAAACACAAGAAGTAGTTTATAAATTACCAGAAGATGTTGTCCCAACTCATATAAGGCTTGATTTTGGTTATG
>JAYTVI010000212.1:0-3397 GCA_043744095.1 Flavobacterium sp. | reverse complement strand
GATTACCCTATCTTTTTGGTGGTTCAGACGATGCTGTTTTGAAATTTAGTTTGCAAATTAATATTTTAGCTTGGTTGGGTTCAGGATTATTGTTGTTTGCTTTTTTAAAACAACAAGTGTCAGAAATAAAAGCTTTTTGTATTACACTTTTGTATTTTTCAATTTTTGGTTGTGCATTTGTAAATTTTCAAGTATTGACAGAAAGTCTCTTTATTTTTTTGATGATGAGTGTTTTTTATTTTCTTGAAAAATACCAGAAAGAAAAAAGATATTATTTTTTATCAATTGCTATTAGCTTACTGCTTTTCTTGATGTTAGTAAAACCTGGTGTAAAATTTTTAGCAATCTTATTTTTACTCTATTTCGGAAAGACATTATTAAAAAAGTTTAA
This sequence comes from Flavobacterium sp., assembly GCA_043744095.1. Taxonomy (GTDB): domain Bacteria; phylum Bacteroidota; class Bacteroidia; order Flavobacteriales; family Flavobacteriaceae; genus Flavobacterium. The sequence goes on along the minus strand of JAYTVI010000212.1, from coordinate 3,006 downwards.
CATAAGAGAGACACTTTTTATTTATTTTAGTTTGTCTTTGATTGCACTTCATTGTATAAAAATGAAAAAGGAGTACGGTAATTATACCATCAGTTATATAGACATTGCTACTTACTATAATTATTTAGGAAACAAAGCTTTGTGTTTTAAAGCGAATGACACACTCGACCTAAAATCGAATAAAAGATACTTCTTTCTCGAAAAAATTCCTTTTGACCAAAAAAGGAATGTTGCTTCAAATGATTTATTAAGCCAACTATCTGATAATAAATTAAATTTATTAAAAGCATATCTTTCTGATATTTTAGAAAATACTAAAACACCTAGTGGTTCTATTTATTTATGGAAGAATGTAAACAATAAAAGTTATTATGATATGCTGTCAAAGGGTTTAATTATGATTACAAAATATCAAAATAGGTTTTTTACACTTCTAGGATTTGTTTTAGCACTTTATTATGTATTCAAATCAAATAAGCAAAATTATGTTTATAGTTTAATGGGTCTTTATATTTTATATACTATTGCTACTTCTGGCATTTCATATTCAGAAGGCGATCGTTTTCATATTGTTTTCTTTCCGTTTGTTATACTTTTAATGGTCAAATTTTATATTGAAAAAGTGCAAAATGGGACTTTATAAAAAACATTTTAATTATAAACTCGCAGCGAATTATTTCCTAAAATTTCAACCGCATAAGGAATCATGGTGTACTGACCAGTTCCAACACCTGTAAATAGGCTATATTCTATATTATCGCAAGAACACTTGGCATTGAGACCATTAATGCTCATTAAAGAACATTCCGAAGGATATTGGTTGGGGCAATTGGCGTTCCAAACGGTATAATTATTGTCTGAAACTTTCATCATAATAAAATTGATTCCGGTGCCATCAGAAATTTTAATAGGATTTAAATTTGAAGTTAATGCCACATAAGAGGGTAAACTTAAGTTTATTACAAACGAAAATGAATAATTCGGAATGTAAGGATTCTTGTTTCTAACAGTATCTTTAGAACAACTCATCACAAGTAGTAATCCAAACAAAAACAAAATATTTTTTTTCATTTCAAAAAAGTATAAAAGAATGATGCAAACAAAAATAATTTATTTAACTTTGACATCGTTAGGATTAACAAATAATTATAAAGTAAAACAAATATAGTATCTTTGAAAAAAGAAATCCCGTCAAGATGGGATTTTTTCTATTTATATAAAAGAGGGAAATTATGAGCGCAGTATCGTATTACACAGCAGAAGGATTAAAAAAATTAAGAGACGAATTAGATCATTTAAAAAGCGTGATGCGTCCAAAAGCATCGGCAGATATAGCAGAAGCAAGAGACAAAGGCGATTTGTCTGAAAATGCAGAATATGATGCTGCAAAAGAAGCACAAGGAATGCTTGAAATGCGTATTGCAAAACTCGAAGAAGTGCATTCAAACGCTAGATTAATAGACGAATCTCAGCTTGATGTTTCTAAAGCATTGGTTTTGTCTAATGTGAAAATTAAAAATCAAGCCAACGGAATGGAACTAAAATATACTTTGGTTGCTGAGAGTGAAGCCGATTTAAAATCCGGAAAAATCTCAGTAAGCTCACCAATTGGTCGTGGTTTACTTGGTAAATCAGTTGGTGAAGTTGCCGAAATTACAGTGCCAAACGGTGTTTTGAAATTTGAAGTTTTAGAAATCTCTAGAGATTAACAATGGCAAGTATTTTTACCAAAATAGTAAACGGAGAAATTCCTTGTTACAAAATTGCTGAAACAGCAGATTTTTTGGCTTTTTTAGATGTAAATCCAAATGCCAAAGGACATACATTGTGCATTCCTAAAAAAGAGATTAACAAAATTTTTGAAATGGAAGATGTACTATATCATGGCTTAATGCAGTTTTCTAAAACTATTGCTACAGCAATTGAGCAAGCAATTCCTTGCAAAAGAGTTGGTATGGCAGTTATAGGATTAGAAGTACCTCATGCACACGTACACTTAATTCCGTTAAATGAAATGGATGAAATTCGATTTCAAAATAAAGTAAAACTTGAAAAAGAAGAATTTGAATCAATAGTCAAAAAAATTCAGTCTTATTTATAAAAAATTCCCGATGCTTCGGGATTTTTTAGTTTTATAATAATGGTTTTAATTGCTACCTTTAGGGAGAAACGTAAGTTCAATGAAGTTAAATAATTTTAGTTGTCCTTTCCGCTTTAGTTGCCAGTTAGCTTTACTATTGAGTCTTTTCCTTTGAAATAATTAAGAAACTCAACACCGCTACAAAAAACTATTTTAAATGAGCTTACCAACCAGTTCAGTAATATACCTTTTTTATTCTAAAAAAGTAGTCCTAGATAGTTTTTTGTAATTAAAAACTAGAGTTCTATATTGACTAGAATTGTTTTCGAAACTTGAATAACATTTTAAAAAGCAATAGTTCATTTTTAATATGTTATGTCTTAAATAATTAAACTCACACAAACAAAATTTCTTGTAACAAAAAGTAAAAGTTAACTTTTTACTTTTTAATAAGTTTTAAGGTTGTAATTAAACCATTAACAGTAACTTTTACAAGATAATTACCAGATGATAAATGACTAACATCTATTGTTCCTTCCTTTTTATTTAAAGATTTCGTAATCACTTCTTGACCAATTATATTAAAAATTGAAACCCTTGAAATTTCTTTATTAAATGAAATATTTAAAATATCGGTTACAGGATTGGGAAATAAAACGAATTCATTTTTATTAAATTCCAAATTATCTAATGTGTTTGTACATACAATATTTCGTATTCTGTTAGCATTACCATTACCACAATTGGCATTGTTATGAATAAAATAGCGAATTAATCCATTGTAATTTCCAGATTGCCAAACAACTGGAGTTAATCCATTTGCAAGCAATACTGAACCTGTTGCATTTGTTATAGTTATATAATCTGAAGTATTAGAACTTGAAAATGTGTATTGTTTGTTTGAAACAACATTTACATTACTATAT
>JAYTVI010000211.1:0-3398 GCA_043744095.1 Flavobacterium sp. | reverse complement strand
TATAAATTAAACAGAAGGTATTTTGAGGAAAAATTATTCGATAGACTAGTAATAGCAGGAATTACAGGGTTATGATAGAAAACGGACAATCAAATTTTTTTAATAGTACTGATAAAGTGCGTATTATAACTTAAATTTTTTAATTAATATAAGTATTTATACATTTGTAAAAAGAATTACAATGTCAAACATCTATTTAGGGTATCATTTTTTGATTGAACCAAAAGAATTAGGTTCTGAAATTTTAATTGCTGAATTAGGAGAATTACCTTTTGAAAGTTTTATTGAAAGTGAAAATGGCATAACAGCATATATTCAAAAATCATTATGGAGTTCTAATATACTTGATAATGTCTTTATTTTAAAATCTACTGAATTTAACTTTTCATATACAATAGAAGAAATTGAACAAGTAAATTGGAATGAGGAATGGGAAAAGAATTTTGAAGCAATAGTTGTTGATGGGAAATGTCACGTTCGCGCTCCTTTTCATCCAAAAACTAATACTGATTTTGAAATAATAATTGAACCTAAAATGAGTTTCGGTACTGGTCATCATGAAACTACACATATGATGATTCAACATTTATTAGAAATGGATTTAAATGGTCTTAAAACTCTTGATATGGGATGTGGAACTGCAATTTTAGCAATCCTAGCCGAAATGAAAGGAGCAAAACCAATTGATGCAATAGATATTGACAATTGGTGCTATTTAAATTCAATTGAAAACTGTGAACGAAATAATTGTAATTCAATAACTGTATATGAAGGAGATGCAAGCTTTTTGAAAGACAAAAAGTATGATTTAATAATTGCTAATATCAACCGAAACATACTATTGGATGATATGCAAAGTTATGTTGATTGTTTAAACGAAAATGGAACAATACTTTTTAGTGGTTTTTATGAGGAAGATATCCCATATATAAATGATTCTTGCACAGAAAAAGGCTTAACTTATGTTAAAAAAATTCAAATAAATAAATGGGTATCATTGAAATACGTAAATTAGCTACTTTATAAAAACAAAAAACTAATGGCAATAATTGAAAAAATACAAGAACAAAACTCGAGGCTTGACTTAGTTGAAATTAACAATGAAATTGTTTTATATAATGATGATGTTAATACATTTGACCACGTCATCGATAAATTAATTATGGTTTGTGATCATTCTGCTGAACAGGCAGAACAATGTGCTATTCTTGTTCATTATAAAGGAAAATGTACTGTGAAAACAGGATCGTTTGATGAATTAAAACCTCAATGTTCACAGTTATTAGAAGCAGGACTTAGTGCTGAGATAATATAGTTTAATGCGGAAGTTTTTCTTTAATTAAGCCATATAAAAATGTTCCAAGTAATGCTCCAAATAAAACAAAAAGCATCGATAAAATCCCAGCACCTAATAAAATAAATATAGGTCCAGGACAAGATCCAACTAATGCCCAACCTAATCCAAAAAACAATCCTCCTATCCAATATCTAAAGGAACCTTTTTCTTTATCAGCAATATTAAAAACTTGACCTTTGGCGTTTTTCATTTCTAGTTTTTTAATAAATTGAATTCCAATAGTGCCAACTATTATGGCAACTATTATTATTCCATACATATGAAAAGATTGAAATTGGAACATTTCATATATACGATACCAAGAAACGGCTTCGGATTTTGTCAAAACAATTCCAAAAACAAATCCTATTATTAAATATTTTATTGCTTTCATATACTAAATATTAAAGGTAAAATAAAATGAGCCATCAGTAATCCGCCAATAAAAAAACCAATTACTGCTTTTAAAGATTGTCTTTGTAAATTACTCATTCCAGCAATAGCGTGTCCTGAAGTACATCCTCCAGCATATCTTGAGCCAAATCCAATTAATATTCCTCCAACTATCAGAATAAAAATAATTTTTGGAGATTGAACACTCTCATTACTAAACAAGGCACTAGGTAATAATTTTCCATTTGGTTCATCAATACCCATTGTTTTAAGTCGTTCTATAGTTTTGGGATTAATCGCAACATTTGATGAGTCATTCATAAAATTTACAGCCACGAAACCACCTAGCATTGCTCCTAAAACAACTATAAGATTCCAACGTTGTGATTTCCAATCAAATTTAAAAAAATCAGAATATTTGTCTGCACCTGCAATTGCACAAAGTGATCTCAAATTTGAAGACATTCCAAATACTTTCCCATAATAATTGAGTGAAAGCATAATCAATGCTATCAAAAAACCTGAGATTGACCAATGCCAAGTCTGAAAAATAAAATTCATAGTATTAATTTTATGCAAAAGTAACAAATCGATTACTTTTATTTGTTAAATATCTTACAATAAGAAATAAACTATTATTTTTGAATAATATTCATATTATGTTAATGAAAAAAATTTCAATAGAAATAAAATGGGCAATTCTTTATTCAATAATGTCAATATTATGGATGTTTTTAGAGAAAATAGTAGGATTGCATGAAATACATATTGACAAACAACCAATTTACACAAATTTATATGCAATTCCAGCTATTATTATCTATTTTCAGGCATTAAAAAATAAAAAGAAAGTAACTTATATAAATAATATTACATGGAAAGAAGGCTTTGTATCTGGTATAATTCTTTCGTTTATTATTGCTATTTTTAGCCCACTAATTCAATACATTTCTTTATCGATAATTTCACCAGAATTTTTTATCAATGCAATAAAAAATTCTGTAGAAAAAAAATATATGTCACAATCTGTTGCAGAAAGTTATTTTAATATAAAAAGTTACATTATACAAGGCTTTTTTAGCACTCTGTCAATGGGAACTATAACTGGCGCAATAATTGCTATATTAATTCAAACAAAAAAACAAAAAAAATGAAAATTAAATTTATCATATTGTTTCTATTATCTTGTATTATAAGTTCATGCATTAGTACAAAATCGACTTTAAAAAATGTAGATGCAAATGCTCCTATACCAAAACTTTCCAACTCAAATACATATATAATAACAGAATATAGTAAAGACAAAAAATATGGTTATGATAAAGATTACCCTATAAATGTTTATTATAAAAACTCGAAGGATGAAACTATAAATCAAGAGCGATTTTTAAATTCTTTGGCAGGACCAAAAGGAGAAAAAATTACTTTTAAAAAAACTGAAAGCTGTTGCCCTTTTCCTACTAAAACAACAGAAATTGGAGTCGGTTTTCTTGATGTATACAAAATCAATTGGGAAGGACAAAGTACACCACTTCTACTCTATTTAAATATTTATGAAAAAGGTAAACTTATGATTCCATTAGGTTTAACATTAAAAAAATAGAAGTTTTATTTTTTTAACTTTTTCGGTTTCTAAATGTTCCAAAATACAAAATAAAATATTTAAAAC
>JAYTVI010000210.1:0-11779 GCA_043744095.1 Flavobacterium sp. | reverse complement strand
AAATATACTTTTCTAGCTGAAAATATCTCAGCCAAATCGACAGGTGTTTTTCCTTTTTTAATCATTTCTGATTCTAGAAATGAATTTGCTGAATAACTCCAACACGTTCCTGCAGAACCTTGACTTTTTACAGAAGTATTTTCTAAATTAATAACATCTTTAAATACAAATTTGGTATTTAATGATGCGTTATTTATGACTTTCTTAATCAATTCGTCTTGTGCAAAAAGGCTCATCGAACAACACAACCCCAATATTAATAAACTTATTCTATTCATTTTATACATTATTTTAGATGGTAAATGTACTCATTTAGAGTAAACTCAATTTTATTTTAACACTTTTTTTAAATTGATTATCGGGTAAAAACCAATTTATTTCCTTTTGATAGATTACCATCAAAATGATAACCCTCATAATTAAAACTTTTCAAATCATCTATTGTTTCTGCATTAGTATCAATTATATAACGCACCATAAGACCTCTCGCCTTTTTGGCAAAAAAACTTATCATTTTGAGATTACCATCTTTAGAATCGAGGAATTCAGGAGTAATAACAGGCACTTTCAATTTTTTAGTATCTATTGCTGTAAAATATTCATTACTTGCAAGATTGATAAATATTTCACCTTTTTTTAGTTCTTTATTTAAAGATTCGGTAAGTTTTTTTTTCCAAAAATCATATAAATTTTTATATTCTTCAACAGCAATTTTTGTACCCATCTCTAGACGATAAGGTTGTATTAAATCTAACGGTTTTAATAAACCATATAATCCAGAAATAATACGTAATCGTTCCTGCAAAATTGGCAATTTTTCTAAAGGAATAGTTTGAGCATTCAATCCTAAATAGACATCACCAGCAAAAGTAAAAATTGCAGGTCTAGCATTTTCTGTTGTAAATGGAGTTCTCCAAGTCTTATTGCGTTGCCAATTTAAATCGGCCAGTTTATCTGAAATCGACATTAACTCACTCAACTCTTTTGGTGATTTTTTTTTGATTTCTTTATTGATAATTTTACTTTCTTTAATAAATCGTGAAGTTGTAAATTCTTTTGTTTGTAATGGAGATTCTAAATCAAGAGTTTTTGCAGGCGAAATAAGGATTTTCATAATTTAAAATATTCATTTTTTTGTTTAAAATAAAAGCTCAAAAATACAAATTGATTTGTTAAAATTTGTTTCAATTTATTCAATATTTATTCAATATTTATTAGTACCTTTCATTGTTAATTATTCAGAGCTAATAATGGAAAAATTAGAAAACTATACAAAGCAAGAAAGTCTCAATATAATTACTTTGCTGAATAGTACAAGTGATCTATTATGGAGTGTGGATAAAGACTATAGATTCATTGCAGGAAATAATGCTTTTGTCAACCATATGAAAGAAAAATATGGAATGTTATTAACAAATAATGATAATTTGCTTTGTCAAGAACATTTTTCAAAAGATTTTTTAAAATTTTGGAAAGAGTTATACAGTAAAGGACTTTCAGGTGAGCAATTACAAATAGAAGTTAATGGTCCTGAAGCCAATAATCAAAATAAAAGTTGGTTTGAAATAACAATAAATCCCATTTTTTCAGATAATAAAATTGAAGGTATTGCCTGTTATGGAAGAGATATTACTGAAAGAAAAAACACACTTCAAGCGTTACAAGATAGTGAAGAAAAATACAGAACACTTGTTGAGCAAGCTTCAGACGGAATTATTATTTCTGACAGTTCTGGTAATTTAATTAATGTTAATGCTGCAGTTTGTAAATTATCAAATTATACTGAATCAGAAATGCTTCAAATGAATATTTATGATTTTGCCGTTTTAGAAGATATTCAAAAAAATCCATTCCATTTTGATGAACTTCTTGAAGGCAAAACAGTAATTACTGAAAGAATTTTAAAAGGAAAAAATGAATCTATTATTCCAGTAGAAATAACTGCTAAACTCTTAACTGACGGAAGATTACTGACATTTGTAAAAGATATCAGTGATCGAATAAAATCACAAAACGAACTTATAAAAGAGAAAAATGCACTACAAGAAAGTGAAAAAAGATATAGCGGAATATTAAATAATCTTGATGCTGGAGTTGTGGTTCATTCTCCAGATACTTCAATTGTATTTTGCAATTCTAAAGCTGTTGAATTGCTTGGTCTAAGTGAAGCACAAATGAAAGGCAAATTAGCTATTGATCCAAATTGGAAATTTTTAGCAAAAAACAATTCACCTTTACCAATAGAAAAATATCCAGTTGTTCAAATTATCAATAGTCAACTTCCGCTAAAAAATTATATTGCAGGAGTCAATCGTCCTAATACAAATGATATAGTTTGGCTATTTATTAATGGATTCCCTGTAAAAAATATAGAAGGAATAATTACAGAAATTGTAATTAGTTTTATTGATATTACCCAAAGAATAGAATTAGAATTAGAACTAATAAAATCAAAATTACAAGCAGAATCAGCCAGTAGAGCAAAATCTGATTTTTTAGCCAATATGAGTCATGAAATTAGAACACCACTTAACGGTATAGTAGGTTTTACAAATTTATTAATGAATACTAATCTTGAGAAAAATCAATTAGAATATATGACTACCGTTAATGATTCTGCCAATTCATTGATGGAAATTATTAATGATGTCTTAGATTTTTCAAGAATAGAATCTGGAAAACTTGAGTTAAGTATTTTAGAAGTAGATCTTTATGAACTTTCTAATCAAATTATTGATTTATTCATTCATCAAGCAAGATTAAAAAACATAAATTTAAAATTATTTATCGCATCTGATGTTTCACAAAATATTTTGTGTGATGCTTTAAGGTTAAAACAAATACTTGTAAATTTGATTAGTAATGCCTTAAAGTTTACTTCAAAAGGAGCAATAACAATACAAATTAATACTCTTCAAAATGAAAAAGTAGAATTTGAAAAATTACTTTTTTCTGTAAAAGATACAGGCATTGGAATAAAAGAAGAAAATCAAGAGAAAATATTTCATTCGTTTGAACAAGAAGATAATACAACGTCAAGAAAATTTGGTGGCACAGGATTAGGTTTGGCAATCTCTAATCAATTGTTAGGATTAATGAATAGTCAATTACTATTAAAAAGCAAATTTGGAGAAGGTAGTGAATTTTATTTTGAAATAAAATTTGAAAAACCAATACATTCTAATGGGCATATTCCTAAAAAAATTAAAAAAATAGATAACTCAATACAAAAAAATATAAATTATAACGCATTGAAAATATTAATAGTAGAAGACAATAAAGTAAATATGTATTTGGCAAAAACTTTGGTAAAAAGAATTATCCCAAATTCCACTATTTTTGAAGCAATAGATGGTGAAGAAGCTGTTGAACAATTCCAGAAAGAAAAATTTGATATACTACTTATGGATATTCAAATGCCCGTAATGAATGGGTATGAAGCAACCGAAGCAATTAGAAAATTACCAAATTATGATAACATTCCTATTATTGCATTGACAGCTGGTATAATGCTTGGCGAAAAAGAAAAATGCTTAGAAAGTGGTATGAATGATTATATTTCTAAACCTATTATTCAAAAAGAGTTAGAGGAAATAATAGTAAAATGGGTAAAAATTAATTAATCTTCTACCCTAACCAACCGTCTCTATCTAAACTTCGATATTGTATTGCTTCGGCAATATGAACAGAGCCTACATCTCTAGCACCTTCAAGATCAGCTATTGTTCTTGATACTTTTAGAATTCTATCATATGCTCGAGCAGAAAGATTCAATCGTTCCATTGCGGTTTTGAGTAATTGCAAAGAAGAATCATCAAGTTTACAGTATTCTCGTATGAGTTTAGTACTCATTTGTGCATTATAATTTACAGTATCCATTTCTGCAAATCGCTCACTTTGCAATTCTCTTGCTTTGGTTACACGTTCACGAATAGAAACGCTACTTTCAGATTTTCTATTATCTGATAATTTCTCAAAAGGTACTGGAGTAACTTCTATATGTATATCAATTCTGTCCAAAAGTGGTCCTGAAATTTTACTCAAATACCGTTGCATTTCATTTGGAGAAGAAGTTACTGGTGCATCTGGATCGTTAAAATAACCACTCGGACTTGGATTCATACTCGCTACTAACATAAATGAAGATGGATAAGTTACCGTAAATTTTGCTCTAGAAATTGTTACTTCTCTGTCTTCTAACGGTTGTCTCATCACCTCTAGAACATCACGTTTAAATTCTGGTAGTTCGTCAAGAAACAAAACACCATTATGAGCCATTGAAATTTCGCCAGGTTGAGGATAACTTCCTCCACCAACTAATGCAACATTTGATATAGTGTGGTGTGGACTTCTAAATGGTCGTTGGTTCATCAACCCTACTTCTTTAAGCTTACCGGCAACACTGTGAATTTTTGTGGTTTCTAGTGCTTCTCGCAAAGTCATCGGAGGCAAAATACTTGGCAATCGTTTGGCAAGCATTGTCTTTCCTGATCCTGGCGGACCAATCAAAATAATATTATGACCACCAGCTGCTGCAATTTCCATACAACGTTTGATACTTTCTTGTCCTTTGACATCACTAAAATCGTGTTCTGGGAAATCTAATGTTTTGTAAAATTCGGCACGAGTATCAATAGTTGTAGGTTCTAATGTTCCTTTCCCTTCAAAGAAATCAATAACTTCTTGCAAATTTTCTACACCATAAACATTCAAATCAGATACAATTGCAGCTTCTTTTACGTTTTGCTTAGGCAGAAAAAAACCTTTAAATCCTTCTTCTTTGGCTTTGATGGCAATAGGCAAAGCACCTTTTATAGGTTGCAAACCACCATCAAGTGACAATTCGCCCATTATAATATATTTGTCGACATCATCTGCATTTATTTGTCCAGAGGCTACAAGTATACCAACTGCTAAAGTCAAATCGTAGGCTGAACCTTCTTTACGCAAATCGGCTGGTGCCATATTAATAGTAATTTTTTTTCCTGGCATAGCAAAACCATTATTTTTGAGCGCAGCTGCAATGCGATAGCTACTTTCTTTGATGGCGTTGTCAGGTAATCCAACAAGATGGTACCCAATTCCTTTATCCATATTTACTTCGACTGTGATGGTTGTGGCTTCGACTCCAAAAACGGCACTGCCGTATACTTTTATTAGCATATATTTTTTTATTTTAAATTGAAATTACAAAAATATCAGACTTCAAAAGTAATAAAATGATTTAATTTTAAATTTTAATAAATAAATTATAATTGAAACTGAGATAGATTTTGCTTTTATATCAAGAGATTACAGAAAATTTTATCTGGTTTAAAAAAAATCTCAATTCAAATTGAGATTTTAATGTTTATTTTTTGAAATTTGAGATTCCTTCTCTTAGCCATTTAGCATACAACATCACATCTGGATCGTAGCTTGTAGTTGGTGTTTTTGGGTTAAGATTATTGCCTTCCAAATCGGTCAAAACATACAAAGGCTGTGTGTTGGTCTTATATTTGGTAATCATAAAATCAGTCCATTTGTCACCAATAGTTTCTATTTGAGCATTAGTGCTTTTAGAATAATAGTGTTCGCTTTTGGGCATTTCTCGCTTATCGTCTACATACAAAGAAATCAAAACAACTTCGTTTTTTAGAATAGATAAAACGCGTTCATCCGACCAAACATTGTTTTCCATTTTTCGACAATTAACGCAAGCAAAACCTGTAAAATCAATCATTATAGGTTTGTTGACTGTTTTGGCATAAGCCAATCCTTTGAAATAATCATCAAAAACAGGAATTCCGTGTGAACCACTTTTGGCACCTTCAGGTAGCACTATTGCAACTGGATTTGTTGCTGCGTTTGGATTTGAATTTCCTAACCCAAACGGACTTTCACTATATTCTAAAGGTGGTGGAAAAGCGCTTATTAATTTCAAAGGTGCACCCCAAAGTCCAGGAATCATATAAAATGTGAAAGAAAAAACTAATAATGCCAATAGTAATCTACCTACAGAAATGTGAGAAATAGGTGAATCGTGTGGCAATGTTAATTTTCCTAATAGATAAATTCCCCACGTTCCAAAAATGGCTATCCAAATTGCCAAAAAGGTTTCTCTTTCAAACCAATGCAATTGCAAAACCAAATCAGCATTTGATAAAAATTTAAAAGCAAAAGCCAATTCTAAAAATCCTAAAGAAACTTTGACGGTATTCAACCAACCTCCAGATTTTGGTAATGAATGCAACCAACTCGGAAACATTGCAAACAACATAAACGGCAGAGCTAAAGCTGACGAAAAACCTAACATTCCTACTATTGGTGCAATTCCACCTTTGGATGCTGATTCGACTAATAAGGTTCCTACAATTGGACCTGTACAAGAAAACGAAACAATCGCCAACGCTAAAGCCATAAAAAAGATACCAATCATTCCTCCTTTATCGGCTTGTTTATCTACTTTATTTGCCCAAGAATTGGGCAACATAATCTCAAAAGCTCCCAAAAATGAAGTGGCAAATAAAATCAATAACACAAAGAAAATAACATTAAACCATACATTTGTTGACAAAGCATTTAAGGCATCGGCACCAAATATTTTAGTGACTGCAAGTCCTAATATTACATATATTCCTATAATTGAAATTCCATATAAAATTGCATTACTTTTTCCTTTTGCAGGTGTTTTACTATGTTTTGTAAAAAAGCTCACCGTCATTGGTATCATTGGAAACACACAAGGTGTCAACAATGCTGCAAAACCTCCTAGAAATGCCAAAAAGAAAATACGCCATAATCCTTTTTCGGTAGATTTTGGAGCAACAGCTACTGCTTCTGGTTTTTCTGAAACTACTGCCTGACTTTTTATAGAATCATTTTGAATAGTTGAAATTGTTGCTGTACTTACTGTATCAATAACGGCAACTGGTTCTTCAACTACTTCTTCTTCAGCAATTTCTGTAGGAATGTCTACTTTCGAAATTACAAATGTGAAGCTTTTATTTTGGTTGATGCAAACTTCTTTACAAACCTGATAATCAATTTTTGCATCTACTTTAAAACCTTTTGCATTGATGGCTTTTATTTTTTGTGTCAATACTACTTTTTTAGAAAAAAATATTTCATCAACTTCAAAAACATCATTGTATTGTCTTTTGGATTCGCTTTCAGCAGTTTTTCCAACTAAATTATAATTGCCTTTTTGATTTTTAAAAGTCATTTCTATAGGCAATGGTCCACCATCTGGTGTAAATTGTGAATACACATGCCAACCATCATCAATAGTACCTTCAAAAATTAAATTGAATTCAGTATCTGAAACTTTCTCTGTTCTTGATGTCCATTTTACTGGATCTAAAATTTGAGAATGTATTTTTGTAAAAGCTAAAAAAGCAAAAAGTAGTATTAATATTCTATTCATTTTAATTCTTTTTTTAATTGAATTTGTAAACTATTTTTAGTGTTATTTTCTATTCTAAAACGATGATCTTGACGAACACCAACTATCCAAACTATTTGATCATTAGAACATAAAAGCCAAGTGTTTTCTTTATCAAGTAATGAAAATTTCTCGTCTTTAAAAAATTTACTTACTTTTTTTGACTGTCCATTCATACCATACGGTTGAAAAACATCTCCTTCTTTCCAACGTCGTAATACCAATGGGAACTGCAATTTATCTTCGTCTACAAATATAGCTTTTAAAGGTATTGTATTTGTGTCAGTTACTTTACAAATCGAAATATTTAATGGAACTTTAACATCCTTTTGATTTTTCTCAATCAAATATTCTTCTATAAATTCCTCCGAAGTTATAGGAATTAAAATTAACTCGTCTCTGTTTTTGAGCAATTTGAAATTTTCCGAAAAAACCTGTTTGCCAGATTGTGCTTCAACCAAATCATAAATATCTTCCCAAGCTTTAAAGCCAAACTCACGCAACCATTGATACAAATAGGATTTATAATTTGGGAGTATTTTTAGTTTTTTTAAATCAAAAACAATTTCTTCTCCATTTTCTTTTGCAATTTGTTGGTACATCATAATAGCAGCATCTTCAACCAAAGATTGTGCATCTAACATATGCGATTGCGTATTTTTGAAAGAATCTAAAAAGTTAGGATTTAACTCTTTTAAACCAGGAACAATATGATGCCTGATTTTATTTCGCAAATATTTATCTGATGAATTACTGCTATCTTCTCTCCATTTAAGATTATTCTTTATAGCGTATTCTTCAATTTCAGTTCTTGAAAATGGTAATAAAGGGCGTAGAATTTTATCGTTTATCTCAGGAATTCCAACCAAACCATCAATTCCGGTTCCTCTCGAAAGGTTAATAATAAATGTTTCTAAACTATCGTCTAGATGATGAGCTGTTAAAACAAAAGATGCATTCATTTCTTCCATTTGTTCGTAAAACCAATTATAACGTAAGATACGAGCTGTTTCTTGAATTGATTTTTTCATATGTTTGGCAATACTTTCAGTTTCAAAAAAACCAATTCTTAGATTTAATGTATTTTGTTCACAATAGTCGTGAATAAATTTCATGTCATCATCACTTTCTTCTCCTCGAAGTTTAAAATTGCAATGTAACAACCCAAATTCAAAATTGAAATGCTGAAATAAATGAACCAAAACCATACTGTCAATTCCGCCACTAACTGCCAGGAAAAATCTGCATTTTTCTAAAAAAGGGAAATTATTTTGGATATGATGGGTTAGTTTTTGAATCATTTTCAAATATAAACAATTCTGTGATAATTAAGTTAAAACCTCAAACATTGCTTTTGCTTTGAGTAAACATTCTTCATACTCATTCTCAGGATTTGATAGAGAAGTTATGGCACTACCAACCGAAAAAGAAACATATTTTTTTTCTTGATTGTATAAAATACTTCGAATAACTACATTAAAATCAAAATCACCTTGAGGTGTAAAGTAACCAACTGCACCACTATACAAACCACGTTTGGTCTCTTCAAGATCTTCAATAATTTTCATTGCAGAAATTTTTGGAGCACCAGTCATACTGCCCATTGGGAAAGTCGTTTTGAGTGTATCTATAACATTAAATTTAGAATCTATTTTTGAAACAATAGTAGAAATCATTTGGTGCACTTGCATAAACGAATAGATACCACACAACTCTTCTACTTGCACAGAACCTTTTTGAGCAGTTCTAGACAAATCATTTCGAACCAAATCTACAATCATAATATTTTCTGATCGCTCTTTTTGATTGTGTTGCAATTGTGTTTTTGAAAGTTCATCTTCTACCCGATTATCCATTCTTTTTGAAGTGCCTTTTATAGGTTGTGAAATCAAATTTTCACCTTCTTTTTTTAAAAAACGTTCTGGAGAAGCAGATAATAAAAAATGGATATGATTTTTAAAAAAAGTGGCAAAAGGTGGTTTGGAGATTGCATTGAGTTTCCAAAATTTTTCAATAGGCTTTATTGTTGCTTTTTGAGCAAAAAATTCCATACAAAAATTGGCTTCATAAATGTCTCCACGCTGAATATGCTCAAGCATTTTTTCGACTTTTACTAGATATTCTTCTTTTGAAATTCGTTGTTGAATTTGTAATGTATTTTGAACTTCAAATGTTTCAATTTTGCTGCCAATTATGCCATCAAAATCTTCTTCAACCTCATCTTCACAGTAATTGAGATAGCAAATTTCGAGTTGATTTCCTTTAATCAAAAATAGTTTTTTTGGTTGAAAAAAATATAAATCAGCAAAATTCAAACCGTCATTGTTTACAGAATATAAAGGCTCAATATCATTTTTTAAATCATAAGACAAATAGCCAAACAACCAGTCATTTGTAGTTTGCTGGTATTGTTTTAAATCTTCAAAAGCATTAAAATAATCTGTTTTTAAAGACGTAAAAGCATCAACGGCAATTATTGCATCGTAACTCGAATATTTTTGTGGATAATCGTTACTATCCAAAAAAATAATTTCTCTAAATTGTTGTACCCAAAACAATACTTGTTGCTTGAATTGCTCAGGATTTGATAGCGTTTTAGTTATTACAGTTCTCAAAAAAATACTTTTAAAGTTCAAATTTACAATAAAAAATCTCCTTCAAAAAAGGATTGTAAAATAAATGGCACAGTTTTTAATGCGAACTAACTATACCTTAACTCTAAAAATGATTTAAACTATTGAATAAAAATTACTTGCACTCTTTTTGAATTAAAAATCCATTTGTAACTGTAATTTTTTAATATTAATTTTTTAAATCTATTTTTTATGAAAACAATTGTAAAATTTGGTGTACTCACTACTGTCGCTGTCCTAACTTTCTATTCTTGCAAACAAGCAAATTATGAAAAAAATGATGCTGTTGCTGAAGAATCAATGACAGAATCACTTTATCCAAATTCAAAAACTACTGCAACAAGTAGTAGTTCTCCTGAACTTCCTAAGAGAAAATTTGTTAGAACAGCTGATATAAAATTTAAGGTAAAAAATGTTCCTCAGGCTACATATGCAATAGAAAACACAACAACAAAATTTGGAGGTTTTGTGACCCAATCAAACTTGCAAAGCACTGTTTCTGAAACATTCAATACCAAAATAAGTCAAGATAGCACGCTAGAAACTACAAAATTCAAAGTCGAAAACAACATTACCATTCGAGTTCCGAACACTAAAATGGATACCGTTTTGCAAACAATTTCTAAACAAATTGGTTTTTTGGATTATCGAGTAATAAAAGCAGATGATGTTTCGCTAAAAATGTTATCGAATCAAATGACACAAGACCGAAGCAATCATCAAGAAAAGAGACTAGAAAATGATATCGATACAAAAGGCAAAAAACTCAATCAAATTGTGGATGCAGAAAACCAATTAAATACTCAAAAAGAAACAAACGATAACAAAAAAATTGAGAATCTTACCTATCAAGATCAAGTTAATTATAGCACACTTGCTTTGCAAATATATCAACCTGAGACTTTAAAACAAGAAATGGTTATTAGTGATAAAAGCAGTACTGATTTTCGTCCCAATATTGGTTTTCAGATATTAGAAAGTCTAAAAACTGGATGGTTTATTTTGGAGTCTATTATTGCCTTTGTTTTGCAATTATGGTCATTAATCTTACTCGTTTTTATAGCATTTTTTATGTACAGACGATTTAGCAAAAAAAGCATCTTAAAATCTATATAACAAACGGTTGCGTTTTTTGCTTTATAAAATTTATTATATTTGATAAGTCAAACCAATACTTTTTATATTATGAAAATCGCAACTATTATTATTCGAACAATTATAGGATTGTTCTTGTTGTTTGCCTCCATTGGATTTTTTTTGAAACTTTTTCCTGAACCAGTTACTACAGGCGATTTTAAAGCTTTTCAACTGGGTTTAGTTGCTTCTAGTTATTTGATGCCTTTGGCCAAAGGAGTTGAATTATTATGTGGATTAGCTTATGTAACCGGAAAATATGTTGCGTTAGCAAATATTGTAGTATTACCTGTTACATTAAATATTTTATTGATAAATTATTTTATGATGCCAAGTAGTTTGCCAATTGCTGCTTTACTTTTTCTTGGAAATATATTTTTAATTTATCGATATTGGAATCATTATAAAGGTTTGTTTGAAGCAAATTAAATTTTCATAAAAAACCCGTTTCAATATTCTTGAAACGGGTTTTTTTGAATTAAATAATTTCTATTAAACGTGCAAAGCTCTATTTCCTGTTGCTGCCAAAGCCGCTTCTTTTATTGCTTCGGCAAAAGTTGGGTGTGCGTGTGACATTCTAGAAATATCT
>JAYTVI010000209.1:0-11806 GCA_043744095.1 Flavobacterium sp. | reverse complement strand
AAAAAAGCTGACGGAATTGCAAAAATAATATAGTCTGCATAAGCAACAGCTTCGTTGATATTGCTTGTAAGTTTTAGTTTTTGAACATTAAATTCTACTGAACTTAAATAATTTGGATTATGATGGTGTGTTTTGATATGTTCAATTGCTTCTTCGTTACGCATATACCATGCAATTTCAGGAAGATTTACACATAGCATTTTTGCTATTGCAGTTGCCCAACTTCCTCCACCAATTACTGCAAATTTAGGATACTCAATCATTTTTAAAATTTCTTTATTCAAATGTACTCAAAAAGGAATTAATTATTAACAAATTCTACTATTTCAAATCATATTACTAATAAAACCGCATCAAAAAATTAACTTAATATTATGATTTTCAGTGCAATATAATTAAATGTTGAACGTTTTTACTATATCATTAATTTGATGTTAGTTTAGTTTTGTTTAGGTTTAAAAAAAGACGTTCAAGAATTTTCTTGAACGTCTTTTGAATTTATACTTATCTTTGTTTCAAAATTAATATCAGCAAGCATATGATTTTAAGATATAACAAAAGCGTTTATACAACAGTATATTTTTTATTGTTGTTTTTATCAATTAATTTTGTAAAAGCTCAAACCCCAATTATAAGTTATACAACGCCAAACATTTTAAATGTTGGAATACCAATTTCTCCAATTTCCCCTTCAAATACCGGCGGAATGGTAGTAAATCAAACACTTGTTTCAACTTATGCAGGTTCAGGATTAGTAGGTTCTGCAAACGGAAATGGTATAGAAGCAAGTTTTAATTTGCCAACAGTTGTAACTGCAGATGCAACAGGAATTGTTTATGTCGTAGACAGAATTAATCATCTAATTAGAAAAATAGCCACAAATGGTGATGTAACCACCTTTGCAGGTACTGGTTTGGCAGGTTCTACAGATGGATTAGGTACAGCAGCAAGTTTTAATTATCCTGACGCTGCAGTTGTTGATTCTTTTGGAAATCTTTTTGTATCCGATCAAAGTAATCATAAAATACGAAAAATAACTCCCGAAGGATTGGTAACTACTTTTGCAGGTTCTGGAACAATAGGCGCAACAGACGGACAAGGTATTAATGCAAAATTTTATTATCCTGCAGGAATTGCAGTAGATGCTAATAATAATTTGATGGTTGCCGATTATGGAAATAATAAAATTAGAAAAATAACTCCAGATGGTTTAGTCTCTACTTTTGCAGGTTCAGGAACATCAGGAACATTAGACGGAAATGTTTTATCGGCTCAATTTAATGGTGCTACAGGAGTTTGTGTAGATAGTTTTGGGACAGTTTTTGTTGCCGATTATTTCAATAATACTATTAGAAAAATTACTACAACTGGCGAAGTAACAACTTTGGCAGGAAACGGAACTGCTGGTTCAAACGATGGATTTGGTGACAATGCAAGTTTTCATTTCCCAGCAATAATAGCAGTTGATGACCAAAATAATCTATTCGTAACAGACGAACAAAATCATAAAATAAGAAAAATTTTGGTTTCTGGTGAAGTTACAACCTATGCAGGAACAGGAACTTTAGGTGCAACAGATGGCGAAACAAATGTTGCAGAATTTAATTTTCCGACTGGTGTTTTTGTTGATGGGTTTCGGAATATTTATGTAGCCGATTATGGCAATAATAAAATCAGAAAAATAAAAAATTACGGGTTTTCAATTACACCACAATTGCCTATTGGTTTGGTTTTTGATGCCAATACAGGTGCCATTACTGGTATGCCAACCGCAACTTTTCCTACCACAAATTATACTGTTTTTGCATCTAATATATTTGGCACAAGTACTTTTGTGCTGACTTTAGAAGCAAATCAATTATCAAATGAAACAGTTACGCAAACAAGTTTACAATATTATCCAAATCCTGTAGAAAACACTTTGCAGATTTCTTGCTCTGAAAAAATCTATTCGGTTACTGTTTTAAATATGCTCAGTCAAGAAATTAATAAAATAGTTTGTAATCAATACAATCCTAAAATTGATTTTTCTTCAATGCTAAGCGGAATATATTGGGTTAATTTGAAAACAAATTCTGGCAATAAAACGTTTAAAATCAGCAGAAAATAAAAAAACTTTCAAATTATTGAAAGTCTTTTAAATATTGTAAAAAAGGTAGTTTTTTAATAACTCATTTCTACAATTTCTTTGATTTTTTCTAATGTAATATTTTGTTTTTCGCCAAGTGCTTTCCAACCTCTTTCATTAAAACGAGTTACGATAAAATCAGCGGTGTTTTTATAATCGGTTGTGTTTTCAGATAATTTGGTTTTCATTCCCATAAGTTGAAAAAAGGCAACCGTTTTTTCAATGGCTTTATTGGCTTTTTCTTCAACATTATTTCCAGAAACATTCCAAATGCGTTCTCCGTATTGTGCAAGTTTGTCTTTTTTGGTTTCAAACATTACTTTGTATAAACTCGGAGCAATAATTGCCAATGTTCTAGCATGATCTATTTCGTAAAGAGCTGTTAATTCATGACCAATCATATGCGTTGCCCAATCACTCGGAACTCCTTTTTGAATCAACCCATTTAACGCCATTGTTGCACACCACATATAATTGGAAGCTAATTTATAATCAGCAGGATTTTCGACTACATCAGGACCAATTTCTATTAGAGTTTGCAAAATCCCTTCTGCAATAAGGTCTTGAAGCAAAGCATCGTGCGGATAGGTTAAGTATTGTTCCATAACGTGAGTAAAGGCATCAATAATACCATTTTGAATTTGTCGTTTTGGCAATGTGACAATAAAAGAAGGATCACAAATAGAAAATTTTGGAAACAAAGCGCTTCCGCCAAGGGTAAGTTTTTCGTGTGTAGCTTCGATAGTTATTACTGCTCCAGAATTCATCTCTGAACCAGTTGCTGGAATGGTCAAAACAGTTCCAAACGGAATTACTTTTGACAAATCAGTAAATAGAATGCGGTTTTTAAGAATATCGATTGTGTTTCCTTCAAAATACGCAGCAGCAGATATAAACTTTACACCATCTATAACACTTCCACCACCAACTGCAAGAATAAAATTAATTTTTTGTTCTCGAATAATTTCGACAGCTTTCATCAAGGTTTCAAATCTAGGATTGGGTTCAATACCACCAAATTCAACAACTTCAAAACCAGTAAGAGCTGTTTTTACTTGGTCATAAACACCATTTTTAAAAATGCTTCCGCCACCATATGCCAATAATATTTTAGCATTTGCAGGAACAAGTTTTGATAATTTTTCGGTTTGACCTTTTCCGAAAATGTAATTGGTTGGATTGTATAATTCGAAGTTCAACATAGTATAAAATTTTAGAACTGCAAATTTACAAAAGACTTGAACGAACGAATGGTAAAACTATGTTAAGTAATAATTTACTTCTTATAAAAATTATTGTGGTCAATATATTCCCAAACTTTCTCTGATAATAATGGGCGAATGTTTTTTTTGTTTTTTATATTTTCACGAATAAAAGTCGAAGAAATTTCGACTATAGGTGCATCAATTTTATAAATTCGTGGATGATTTTTTAAATCTAGATTTTCAATTTCTTTAGAAATTCTCGGATAGATATAAATATCGTGATTTTCTAAAATATACTCGTAGTTTTTCCATTTATGTAACGACTTGATGTTATCTTCTCCCATTATTAATGAAAACTCATGTTGTGGAAATTTTTCTTTTAAATGAGCTAAAGTAGTAACGGTATAATTGGGTTGAGGTAGTTTGAACTCAATATCTGATGGCTTAATTTTTGGATACTCTTCGGTTGCCAAATGTGCCAAATGCAACCGTTGGTAATCGTTGAGTAAAGTGTTTTTTTCTTTATGTGGATTGTGTGGCGTTACAACCATCCAAATTTGTTCTAAATCAGAATGTTCTGCCAAATGATTGGCAATAATTAAATGACCAATGTGTATGGGATTGAAAGTTCCGAAATAGAGACCGATTTTCATAAATCAAATATTTTATTTTACAAAATCTTTCACCAATTCATACGCTTCATTTTTTGCTACATCCAAATCATAATTTTTTATAATTTTATCAAATTGTGGCGCAGTGGCTAGTTCAACGTGAGCTTTGGCAATTCGCATATTTATTTTGTCATCAGTTTCGGTTGAGCGCTCTTTTAAACGTCTTTTTAGTTCATCTACACTTGGTGGTTTTACAAAAACAGCTAAGGTTTCGACAGGAAATTTAGATTTTATTCGCAATCCTCCAGCAACATCAATATCAAAAATTACATTTTTACCTCTTGCCCAAATGCGCTCTACTTCGCTTTTTAGAGTTCCATAAAAATTATCGCGATAGACTTCTTCCCATTCTATAAAATTTTCGGCTTTGATGTGTTTTTTAAACTCTTGAATGGTCATAAAATAATAATCTTTCCCATTTTCTTCTTCGCCACGAGGTTCTCGTGTGGCTGCAGAGATTGAAAATTCTAAATTCAATTCAGGTTGAGCCAATAAATGTCTTACTATTGTGGTTTTTCCTGAACCAGATGGTGCTGAGAATACTAATAATTTTCCTTTGTTCATTTTATGCTTTTTACTAGTTCTGAATTTTTTCAGAATTTCTGTATCTGTTGTTTATTTTTTTAAAGAACATTTAAAACTTGTTCTTTAATTTTTTCCAATTCATCTTTCATCATCACGACTAGTTTTTGCATACCAGAATGATTAGATTTAGATCCCATTGTATTGATTTCTCTTCCAATTTCTTGAGTAATAAACCCCAATTTTCTTCCGTTGGCTTCCGTTCCAGAAAGAGTTTCTATAAAATAATTTAAATGATTTTCTAATCGCACTTTTTCTTCTGTAATATCATATTTTTCAATATAAAAAATCAATTCTTGTTCAAAACGATTTTCATCTACATTGGTTTGAAGCTCATCAAGAGCGGTTCGAAGTCTTGTTTTTACAGTTTCTATTCTTTCTTTATCAAACGAAAGTGCATCGTTCATAAATTGACGAATATTTCCAATTCTTATCAAAAATTCTTTTTCTAGAGCCAATCCCTCATCTTGTCTAAAAACACCAATATTTGTCAATCCTTCTGTAATTACTTTTTGAATTTCGGACCAATCATTTTCGTCAATTTCATCACGCTCTGTTTTTAATGCATCAGGCATTCTTACTGCCATTTTCATTAATTCTGTTGCATCTGCATCTGCAATAACCTCTTTCATTTGGTTGATATATGCTTTTACAATAGGCACATTTATTTTGGTAGATGTTTGTTCTCCTGTCATTTCTATAAAGAGTGAAAAATCAATTTTTCCTCTTTCAAGTTTTAAAGCAATTTCATTTCGTAAGCCCAATTCCATCTCACGATATACAGAAGGCATTCTTACATTTAAATCTAATCCTTTGCTGTTAAGTGATTTTACTTCTACAGTAATTTTTTTGGTTGGTAATTGCAAAGTTGCTTTCCCAAAACCCGTCATTGATTGTATCATATATTTTTTAAAAGTCCTCAAAGATAAGGAAAAATGGTTGTTTATTGTTTTTTGAAATTAACTCAAGGCTTTCATAACTTGAAGAATATTTTGTTGTGTATTGCCAATAAAAATTTTCGAATCAATAATAAAAACTGGTCTACTAATAAAAGTATAATGTTCTAAAATATATTTTTTAAAATCAGCTTCGGTCAATGACTTGTTTTTCAAATCCATCGATTTATAAAGCTGAGCTTTTTTGCTAAAAAGAGCTTCATAACTTCCTGTCAAACGATACATTTCTTCTAATTCTTCTACAGAAATAGGGTTTTGTTTGATGTCGTGAAAAACCAAATTATTGTTTTTGGGTAACGATTTGATAATTTTGCGGCAAGTATCACACGATGCGAGATAATATACTTTGTTCATACTTATTGAAATTTACTTTTGCAAAGAAAATTCATTTCAATGCTAAAATGATTATTTTTATCAAAAAAATAGAATCGTGCAACAAATTTTTGACATTACAGAAACAAGTAGAAAAGTATTGTTTCAATTTTTAGAAAAATATAACGTGGAAGAATTAAATACAATTCCAGAAGGTTTTTCAAACAATATGATTTGGAATATTGGTCATATTATTGTCGTACAACAAATGTTGGTATACAAATTATCAGGTTTACCAATGATGGTTTCTGACGAAATGATTGAAAAATTTAAAAAAGAAACCAAGCCAGAATGCGAAATAAATCTACAAGAAATTGATGAAATCAAAAAATTACTTTTTGAAACCATCAATCAAACAAAAGTCGATTTTGATAATGCTATTTTTAAAAATCACTCCGAATTTACCTCAATGTCTGGCTATACTATGAAATCTGCCAAAGATGCAATTACCTTTAACTATTATCATGAAGCACTTCATACTGGAATTATAATGCAAATAAGAAAGTTTATCTAGAAATATTTTCAAGTTTTAAGCTGTAACAAGAACAATAAATTTAAATGAAAATAAAAGTATTGTAAAGTAATCTGGGCTATTTTCAAACAAAAATTTACCTTTGCTAAAAATATTTTAAAAATGAAATTTAATACTAAAGTCATACACGGCAACCAACATCACGATCCAAGTACTGGAGCTGTGATGCCACCAGTTTATCAAACCTCAACATTTGTACAAACAAGTCCAGGAAAACCAGTAAATCCTGATTATGAATATTCTAGAGCAGCAAACCCAACACGTTCTGCACTTGAAAATGCATTAGCAAGTATCGAAAACGGCACACGTGGACTTGCTTTTTCATCTGGATTGGCGGCAACAGATTGTGTTTTGCGTTCTTTTAAATCTGGTGATGAAATCATCGCAATGGATGATTTGTATGGTGGAACTTATAGAATGTTTACTCGTATTTATAAAGATTCTGGAATAAAATTCCATTTTGTAGATATGAATGATATAGACAAATTTAAATCATTAATTAATCAAAAC
The DNA here is from genome assembly GCA_043744095.1 of Flavobacterium sp. Lineage (GTDB taxonomy): Bacteria > Bacteroidota > Bacteroidia > Flavobacteriales > Flavobacteriaceae > Flavobacterium. Next base: position 4,850 of record JAYTVI010000209.1, on the reverse strand, counting down.
ACCAAATTGGTTTGGGTAGAAACACCTACAAATCCATTGATGAAATTGGCAGATATTCAAGAAATTGCCAAAATCACTAAGGAGAAAAAAATTCTTTTTGCTGTAGATAATACTTTTGCAACTCCATATCTTCAAAAACCATTAGATTTAGGAGCAGATATCGTAATGCATTCTGCAACAAAATATTTAGGAGGACATTCAGACGTTATTGCTGGAGCATTAATCGTAAAAGATGAAGAACTAGGAAATCAATTGCATTTTCAACAATTTGCAACAGGAGCAACACTTGGTCCGATGGATAGTTTCTTAGTGCTTAGAGGGATAAAAACATTGCACCTTAGAGTACAACGTCATTGTGAAAATGGCGAAAAAACCGCAACTTTTTTGAATAATCACCCTAATGTAGAAAGAGTTTATTATCCCGGTTTACCAAGTCATCCTTATCATGATATTGCAAAAAAACAAATGTCTGGTTTTGGCGGAATGGTTTCGTTTACTTTCAAATCAGGTAAAAAAGAAGATGCCATTAAATTTCTTGAAAAATTAAAAGTATTTACTTTAGCAGAATCTTTAGGTGGAGTAGAATCTCTGGCAAATCATCCTGCATTAATGACTCACGCTTCTATTCCTGAAGATAAACGAAAAGAAGTAGGAATAACAGATGACTTAGTAAGATTAAGCGTAGGAGTTGAAGATATAGACGATTTGCTTTCTGACTTAGAACAAGCATTTAGGTAAAACAAAAAGTCCCGATTTAATAATTTAATCGGGACTTTTTTATTATTCTTTATTTCGATTCCTATTGTAAATAATAAATATAACCAACATTAAACCATACTAACCAATCGTTTGCTTTGTTTTCTGGATATAAAGCTGGATTAGGGTTTAAACCATCAACCCAGTTAGAAAAATAATATTGCATACGAACGTCAACAATTAAATCTGACAAAGGAGCTAATTTATAACGTGAACCTACACTAGCAACTACAGACCAAACCGTACCGCCATCATTTTGTGTAGCACCAACATATTTTATTGGTGTTGTAGAAGGACTGTCTAATTTTCCTAATGTAGATGAAGCGCTTGGGTCATAAAAACTAAATTGACCACCAAGACTTACATATGGTGCAATTGAACCAACTTGAGCAGTAAAATCTCTAATACTAAAAGGGAAATATTCTAATTGCATACCAATGTTAGTTACAGCAGTACTTCCTCTCATTGCTCGAAGTTGACGATTAAAAAGTTTCTTTTTATCGTTGGCAACAAACTCACCAAAATGTCTAAGTTCTGTTTTATTATAAGATAATTCACTTCTCAATTTGAAGTGATCATTAAAATAAGTTTCAGGAGTATAACAGTTACAATCTGCTTTGTATGAAAAATTCAAATAATGAATTAGACCTATACCATAACCTGTATTTCCAGCATTGGTATTAAAATCATGTCTTTCGCCATAATCAGATTGAAAAGCTACTGGTCCAATAATTGCACCGACTTCATGAGAAAAACCATATTGGGCATTTGCTTCATTTGAATAACCAAATAAAAGCAAGAGAGTTATGATGATGTACTTGGGCATTTGCATATAAATTAATTCAATTCTCGACAAATATATAAAAACAAAATTCACTTCTAAAATAAAATAAATAAATACTTATTATTAAAGTAAAAAAAACATAATTTATAATAAAATTGGCTGATTTTCGTTATATAAATTGCTTTTTTCTTAACAAAAAAATAATTTATCTCAGAAAACAAAAAAAAAGTTTCTCATTATTCATTAAAATGTATATTTGTCACAAATTAACGAAAACGTTTTCTTAAACGTTATTAACCTAATAATTATGTCACAAAGTATTCAATCTTTTGTTGAAGCAGTTGCTAAAAGAAATCCAAATGAGCCTGAATTTATGCAGGCAGTTCACGAAGTTGCCGAAACAGTAATTCCGTTTATTGAACAAAATAAAAAATACCAAAACAAAATGCTTTTGGAAAGAATGGTAGAATCAGAAAGAATTATTATGTTCAGAGTTGTCTGGATAGATGATGCTGGTAATACTCAAGTAAATAGAGGTTATAGAATTCAAATGAATTCTGCTATCGGACCTTACAAAGGAGGAATTCGTTTTCACCCTTCGGTAAATTTAAGTATTTTAAAATTTTTGGCTTTCGAGCAAACTTTCAAAAACAGCTTAACTACATTGCCAATGGGTGGCGGAAAAGGTGGTGCCGATTTTGATCCAAAAGGAAAATCAGATAATGAAGTAATGCGTTTTTGTCAAGCGTTTATGACTGAATTGTCAAAACATATTGGCGGTAATACAGACGTACCCGCAGGAGATATTGGAGTTGGTGGAAGAGAAGTTGGGTATATGTTCGGACAATATAAAAGATTAAGAAATGAGTTTACGGGAGTTTTAACCGGTAAAGGAATTTCTTTTGGTGGTTCGTTAATTCGTCCTGAAGCTACAGGTTATGGTGATGTTTATTTTGCACAAAGTATGTTGGCTACAAAAGGAGATAGTTTTACTGGTAAAACGGTTGTTGTATCTGGTTCTGGAAATGTAGCACAATATGCAGCCGAAAAAGCAACTCAACTTGGCGGAAAAGTAGTAACTATGTCAGATTCTGCTGGATATATTTATGACGTTGAAGGAATTGATGCTGCAAAATTAGCCCACGTTATGGAAATCAAAAACGAACTTCGTGGAAGAATTTCGGATTATGTAACAAAATATCCAAACGCAAAATATATTGCAGGAAAACGTCCTTGGGAAGTAAAATGTGATGTAGCTTTACCATGTGCAACTCAAAATGAGTTAAATGAAGAAGAAGCAAAAACATTAGTAGCAAATGGTTGTGTTTGTGTAGCAGAAGGAGCAAATATGCCTTCAACTCCAGAAGCAGTTACCGTTTTTCAAAAAGCTAAAATATTATTTGCTCCAGGAAAAGCTTCAAATGCCGGTGGTGTAGCTACTTCTGGATTAGAAATGTCCCAAAACTCTTTGCGTTTGAGTTGGACAAGCGAAGAGGTTGACGAAAGATTAAAAAAAATTATGTTAGATATTCATGCTTCTTGTGTACAATATGGTTCAGACGCTAACGGTTATGTAGACTACGTAAAAGGAGCAAACATAGCAGGTTTTGTAAAAGTTGCCGATGCTATGTTGGGTCAAGGTGTAGTATAATTATAAGCAAAAATATTAAAAATGCCTTTCATAATCGGAAGGCATTTTTTTTGTTCAATATATTAAAAAGACTATAATTTCGTTTGTATTATATTTGTCACATAATTGCTATCGATTTATGAGAAAACTATTTTTCTACTTTTTGTTTCTATTTGTAATTTCGTTTGGGTTTTCTCAGAATAGCAAACTATGGAATAGTTATTTTTCATATTCAGAGATAAAAGACATATCAGAATCGCCATTAAAAATTGTTGCAGCATCAGAAAATGCATTGTTTTCAAAAGAAATTGTCTCAGGTTCTATAAAAACAATTAATACTGTTGATGGACTTCCTGGTCAAACGATTTCAGCAATTTACCATAGCACAATTTTCAAAAAAACACTTATTGGTTATGAAAATGGTTTGATGGTTGTGTTAAATGAAGAAGACGGAACAATGAAAAATGTGGTTGACATCATCAATAAAGCGATTCCATCAAATGTAAAAAGAATTAATCATTTTATGGAATATGACGGAATTGTATATATTTCTTGTGATTTTGGAATTGTTCAGTATAAACTTCAATCGCTAGAATTTGGTGACACTTATTTTATTGGAAGCAACGGAACGCAAATTGTAGTAAAACAAACAGCTATTTATGAAAATAAAATATACGCTGCAACTTTTGGTTATGGTATTCGAATAGCATCTTTAACAAATCCAAACCTAAACGATTTTAACCAGTGGACAACTATAGATGCTAATGGTTGGACAGGAATAGAAGCAATCGATAATAAATTATACGCTGTTTCAAATACGGGATATTTATATTCTATACAAGAAGTTACTTTCAATACACCTCAATATTTGTTAGAACCATCTGTAGATATGAGAAAAAGTGGTGATTATATTATTATCACTACAAAAAGCCGTGTTTATATTTACAATGCTAGTTTAAGTCTTATTCAAACAATCAATAGTAATCAGGTTGTAGATGTAGATGTTGTCTTTAGTTGCGCTACAATTATTAACGATACTATATATATTGGTACGACAGAAAATGGTGTCTTGACAAAAACACTAACAGGAAATAGTTTTGAGGATATTACACCACAAGGACCTTTAAGAAATAGTATTTTTGCACTTAGCACCATATCTAATGGGTTTTGGGCAGTGTTTGGAGGTTACGATTTATATTATAATCCAGATACTTTTATTGGATATTCAGCAACCGAATTTGGAATAAGTAAATATTCGGATTCAAAGTGGAAAAACATTCCTTACATTGAATTACAAGGAGCAAAAGCGCTCTCTAGAATTACTGTAAATCCAAATAATGAAAAGCAAATATTTGTAAGCTCTTTTAAATCAGGATTGCTAAAACTCGAAAATGATGTTTTAGTGCAGTTATACACCGATTCAAATACTGGAACTGATGGACTAAAAGTTATTCCAGGAACATCACCACCAGATATTAGAATAAATGGCGCTGCTTTTGATGAGGAAGCAAACTTATGGGTAACAAATAGCGTAGTTAAACGCGGTTTAACCGTTTTTAAGAATCCAAATCAATGGCAATCTTATGATATGCAAAGCGTTAAAGCTTCAGGGATTTTCAATTTTGGTAAACTGACCATAGATAAAAACGGAACCAAATGGATGACTACAAGAAATGATGG
>JAYTVI010000208.1:0-11947 GCA_043744095.1 Flavobacterium sp. | reverse complement strand
GCAATAAATTCTCTGGATTCGGAACACTAACTTCTATACCAAAACTTCTATTATTTGGATTAATAAAACTACCTATTTGTCTTACTTTTCCTTTGTATGTTTTGCCTAATGATGTTAAGAAAACATCGACTTCTGTACCAACTTTCAATTTTCCGATATAGGTTTCAGGAACAGAAGTTGATACATACATATTGTTAAGATTTATAATTCGCATTAACCCTTGTTGACTTGCAGAAACTACCTGACCTCTTTCTACATAAACCTCGTCTATTGTTCCTGTAAATGGAGCACGAATTAAGGTTTTAGACAATTGAGCTTTTGCTTGAGCAACCGATTTTTGCAGACTTATCATTTGTGTTTGGGCTTGTAGATATTGAATTTCTGATCCAATTTTCTGATCCCACAGGTTTTTTTGTCTTTCGAAAGTGGTTTTAGCCAATTGATATTGTGTTTCTAAACTTGCCACTTGTTGGCTAGAACCACCATCATCAACTCGACCAAGGATTTGTCCTTTTGATACTTTTTGTCCAGCTTTTACATTTAAGGTCACTAAAGTTCCTGGAATTTCTGGTTGAACCAAAATATTTTCTTTGGTGTCGACACTTCCTTGAATTTCTAGATAATGTCTGAATAATGTATCTTTTACAGTTATGGTAGCAACTAATGCTTCGTCTTTTTTGACATCAAGTTTTGCCAAAGCTTCTTCAATTTTTGTAATATCAGCTTGAAGAGTTGCTTTTTTTGCTTGTAGCTCAGTCAATTTTCCAGCGGCTATTAAATCATCAATTGATTGAATGGCTTCCTTTTTTTCGCAAGAAAAAAGAACAGTAATAAATAGGAGTATTGTTATTATTTTTTTCATTTTTATATTTGGTTTGTATGTTTATAATTAATTTTGAATGACTTTTTCTAATGCTGCTTTTTTGTTGATAACATCAGCCATAGTTTGCAGATAATTTTGTTGTGAAGTGTATAATTGTCGTTGTGCATCTGTAAAATCAAAACTACTCGAAAGTCCTTCTTTGAATTTGATTTGTTGTTTTTTCTCTATGCGTTCTGCTAATGCTAAATTTTCTTTTGAACTGTTGTATTGCTCAACACTAAATTCATAATCACTTTTAGCATTTTGAAACGAAAGTTGCAATAATTGTTCAGTTTGAGACAAATCTGTTTTGGCTTTTTCAAGAGCAATTCTAGCCTGTTGTGTTCTAGCACTTCTAGCAAAACTGCTAAAAATAGGGATGTTGAGGTTTACACCAAGATTAGAATAATTAAAGTAACGTTGGTCTGAATTAAAAAAAGTAAATTTTTCGCTGTATCCATTATATCCAAAATTCACACCTGCAGAAAGCGATGGTAAAGCTTTACTTTTTTGTAGTTTTAATTCAAGAGATCTTTGGTCAACAAAATTTTGTGAAATGATATAATTGATATTGCTTTGAACTTTAAATTCAGATGTAATATTTTGATTTTTTAATGCAAAATCTAAATTATTTTGTGCCAATGCATCTAGTTTATCAGTAAGTTGTAAATCATCATTAATATCTAATCCTAAATTTATTTTAAGCATTTTGATGCTAATATCTTTCAATCGGGTTATATAATTTAAATTGCCGTTAATTGATGATAGCGTGATTTTTAATTGCTCTACATTTTCTTCTTCTATTAAACCATTTTTATAAATTTGATTGGTTTCAAAGAGCGTTTTTTCGAGCACAGTTTTGTTTTTTTGAAGTATCTGAGCACTTTCATCAGCGAGTAAAACATTTCCATAAGAATTGATTACCATTTCTCTAACATCAGCATCAGTCTTCTTTTTATAATTTTGATAAAACTGTAAATAGGTTTTAGAAGCTTGTAAAGCAACAATGTAAGAGCCATCAAATATCAATTGTGACAATGATAAACTTCCGCCAGCACTTTGTTTGGTTCCAAAAGTAACTTCGGCAAACTGACCAGGAGTTCCTCCAAAAATTTCGGCAGGCAATAAGGAGGTTTGAAGTTTAAAATTATTTTGATAATTGATTAAACCATTAATTTGAGGCAAACCCATTGCAGTTGTTTCCCATTTTTTTTGCTTTGCAATATCAATATCACGATTAGCATTAATCGCAGATCGGTTGTTGGTCAAAGCATGACTTATAGCTTGATCTAAACTAAAAGAATAGCTTTGTTTTTTGTCTTGAGCTTGCACAACAAATGCAAACAACAATAAGGTTAGGATTAGTTTGTTTTTCATTGATAATTATATAGTAAAGTTTAGTAATTGTTTTTCGAGTTCTTGTATTCCTTTTTCTGTAGCCATAGCTCTTGTGTGATATTCAAGTGCATGAGTTTCTAATTTAACAGATTCGCTTTCTAATTGGGTGGTTTCTTTTATAGAAAATATTAATTTGTAATAAAGGTTCGCATATATTTCTACATCCAAATCCTTTCTATAGAGTTTTTGTTCTATCCCTTTTATAATATTTTGTTGAAACATAGAGTTGCAATCTTCTAATTCGTTTGCAATCATTTTAGAATGAATCTCGGGATAATGTTTTTTTAATTGAAAAATTGGGGAATCATTAACCGTTTGAAACATTTCTTTAAACATTCTTCTTATTTCAAAATTTTCTTCTATTGCATTATAATTTTTGGCTATTATTTCATCAATTATAGTATGAATTTTTTGATGAATTATTTCGGTTCCTTCTTCTATTAAAACTTCTTTATTGCCAAAATATTTATAAATAGTTTTTTTAGAAATACACATTTCACATGCAATATCATCCATAGTAACACTCTTGAAACCAAGTTTCAAAAACATATCTGTTGCTTTTTTGATGATTTTATCTTTCATATTAATCATAAATTTCGAGGGCAAAAGTAATAAGGAAACTTTTAACACCAAAATAGTTTCCAAAGTATTCACAATTATTTAACATTAAAAAAAGTTTTGAGTAACACCTCTAATGAAGTTTAGTTGTAAGGCTTGAATTTTTTTCTAAATTTGTAAACGTTATTTTTTGATGTAAATATGTTAAATTCTTAAATTTTAAAACGCTAAAACTTTTTCCAAAAATGCATTCCATTTATCAATATCAAGAATTTATATCAGACTATTTACAAGCTCAAAATCAAGAAAAAGAACCTAAAAACCTTTATGAACCTATTCAATATATTTTAGGTCTTGGAGGAAAAAGAATTCGTCCCGTTTTGACTTTAATGAGCGCAGAAGTTTTTGATGCCGATTATAAAAAAGCATTACCTGCAGCTTTGGCTGTTGAGGTTTTTCATAATTTTTCATTGATACATGATGACATTATGGACGATGCTCCGTTGCGAAGAGGAAACGAAACGGTACACGAAAAATGGAATATTAATACCGGAATTCTTTCTGGTGATGCAATGTTAATTCTTGCCTATCAATATTTTGAAAAATATGAACCAGCAGTTTTTAGAGATTTAGCTAAATTGTTTAGCAAAACTGCTCTAGAAGTTTGCGAAGGACAACAATGGGATGTTGATTTTGAAAATAGAGACAATGTGACAATTCCGGAATATCTAAAAATGATTGAGTACAAAACGGCTGTTCTTGTTGCTGCAGCAATGAAAATGGGTGCTATTATTGCCGAAACATCAGAAGAAAACTCAAGTCTAATTTATGACTTTGGTTTAAATCTCGGATTAGCATTTCAGCTACAAGATGATTTTCTAGATGCTTTTGGAAACCCAGAAACCTTTGGTAAACAAGTTGGTGGTGATATTATTGAAAACAAAAAAACCTATTTATATTTAAAAGCAATTGAGTATGCTTCTGTAGAAGAAAACGAGCAATTGCTTCATTTATTTTCTATTCAACCAGATGACAATACAGAGAAAATTGAATCTGTAAAAAAAATATTTGAAACAACTGGAGCATCTGATGCTACAAAAAAAGCAATTCAAGAGTACACTTTAAAAGCATTTGAAATGTTGCAAAAACTGAAAATTGATCTAGAGAAAAAAGAAATTCTCAAATCATTTGGAGAAAACTTGATGGGTAGAAAAGTATAATGGAACTCTTAAATGAAAAGTTTCTAAGCAAAAAAAAACAGCTTTTTTTAGCAATTTTTTTTACAGTTTTTACCATAATAGCATTAGGAATAGACTCGGTATTTTTCACAAAAAATTATTTTGATGGTAGATATCTAACCAATTTTTTAGCAATACTTTATTTTGTATTATTTTTTTTAGCTGCAAACCAAGACTTAAAAAAGCTAATGTTAGTAATGGTTTTTCTTTCCTATTTAGGAGAATTAATATTTTGCAAATGGTTAGCAATGTACCATTACAGAACAAATCCAATACCGCTATATGTGCCTTTTGGACATGCAATTGTATATGCTTCTGGTTATGTATTTGCAAATACAACTTGGGCAAAAACAAATGAAAAAAACTTGCGTAATTCTTTTGGGTTGTCTTTTATTATCTTGTTTTTGTTAGTTGGTATTTTTTTGAATGATATTTTTTCAATTGTTTTTGGAGTTTTATTTTTTTTGCTTTTAAAAAGAAAAAAGTGGCAAAACTTATATTATTTTATAGCATTTTGTGTTATCTTTATTGAATTAGTCGGTACATTTTTTAAATGTTGGACTTGGGTTCCAAAAACATTTGGCATAATTCCTGCAGCAAATCCACCAATGGGTGCAGTTTTTTTCTATGCTGGAGGCGATGTGCTTTTGGCAAAAATAGTTACCATTTGGAAATCAAAATCAATTAAATAATAGTAATAAATGTTCGTAGCTCCTATAAATTCAGACGCACTACTTTCTGAAGCCGAAAGTGAAAATTTATATTTCAAATTGATTGAACAAATCAACAAAGATTTCAATCTAGCAAACGAAGGTATCGATTTTCCTCTAAGCACAAAACCACAAGAATTAAAAATTCAAATACAAGAAAAAATCTACAGATTGATTCAGTTTAAATTTGCTGAATATCTCAATTTACTATACATAATTGATGTGCCAGAAGATCAAGTAAAAAAACTAGATGGTTCTGACATTCTTCAACTTTCTGAGCAAGTTACTTTTTTGATTTTAAAACGCGAATGGATGAAAGTTTGGTTTAGAAACAAATATTAAAAAGTAATATTCACAAATGGTATAACAGCACTTGTATAAACACTTTCGTTTTCTTTATACAAGAAATTATATTTTGCTCCAACCGAAATCTTCTTAGTTATATTATAACCAACACCAGCAAACAATGCCGAATCCCAAAAAGATTTTGTAACCTCTACAGCTGTTGTTTTATTGGTTGTTTGCACTCTCAATTGCACAAACTCAATAGAGGTTTGGATTTGTTTTATTGGCAAATAAATTCCCGAAACGCTTGCTCCATAAGTAATTGTATTTTGAATATTTTTCAGCGCAGCATAACTTCCTTGAATTCCTCCACTTAATGCAATTTTTTCACTTACTTTATAAGTTAAATTTGGAGATAAATTTATGTTAGTTCCGCCAACAAAATTCAAACCAAAACCACAACCAAACTTTAATCTCTTCTCTTTTTTCTGAACACTATCAGTTTGGGGTTTTGTTGGATTTCCTTTTTCGTCTTGTGCATAAATTTGATTCGTTGTAATCGTTAAAAATAAAACGAATAAAATTTTTAAAATAATTTGAGATAAATTTTTCATTTTTATTAAGGTATAAATTAAGATTTTTAAAAAAGAATTCTAACAAATGGCATAAATGCATCTCCATAAACGCCTTTATCTTTGTCAAATAGCACATTATATCTAGCACCAACAGTTACATTTCCCATACGGTAACCTGCGCCAAGAAAAAGACCTGTATTCCAGAAATCTTTTGCAAAATCGGGATTTTTATATGCAACATTTACACGAAGTTGCTCTAATTCTATTGATAACTGAATTTGTTCAACAGGATTTATTAAAGTAATAAGGCTTGCACCATACATATTTGAAGAATAAAAATTCTTTTGTTTTAAATAACTATATTGTACACCAAGTCCAATTCCTACATAATCATTTACTTTATATATGGCATTTGGTGCAATAGAAATATTGGTAAAATCTGAACCAAAACCAAGTCCTAAACCGCCACCAAACTGTACTTTTTTCCAAAATTCACATTCTGGTTTTGGTGTCGTTGTTTGAGCTAACATTACATTTGAAATAAGCAAAAAGCAAATAATAAATATGGTTATAAAGTAGTTATTATAGGTAGTGTTTTTCATAATAAAAAAAGGTTAGTATTAAAAATGATAAAAGTATTTAAATTTTTTAAAAAATTATTGCATTTATTGTACTTTTGCGTAACTATTTTACAAATCAGGATATTCAACAACAAATATGGATAGGTTTTCCTTTTTAAACGCAGCACACACCGAATTTTTCGCCCAATTATACGAGCAATATATTGAGAATCCAGATAGTATAGAACCAAGCTGGAGAAGCTTTTTTCAAGGATTCGATTTTGGTATGGCAACATACAACGATGAAAACCCTGTAGCTCAAATGGCAGAATTTGCTACAAGCAATCAGGATTTTAGTCAAATTTCAGAAAAACTTCAAAAAGAATTCAATGTTCTAAAACTCATTGATGCATACAGAACTCGAGGACATTTGTTTACAAAAACCAATCCTGTAAGAGAAAGAAGAACGTATACTCCAACTTTGGCAATAGAAAATTACGGATTGTCTCAAGCTGATTTGACAACTGTATTTGATGCTGCCAAAGTCATTAAAATTGCACCTTGTAGCTTACAAGAAATTCTAAATCATTTAGATAATATATATTGTGAATCTATCGGTGTAGAATATATGTATATTAGGAAACCTGAAGTTATACAATGGATTCAAGATAAAATAGGATATAATGACAATATTCCTAAATTTTCTGTTGATGAGAAAAAAAATATTTTATCAAAATTAAACGAAGCAGTTTCTTTTGAAAACTTTTTGCATACAAAATATGTAGGGCAAAAACGATTTTCTCTTGAAGGTGGAGAATCAATAATACCTGGACTTGATGCATTAATTGAAGCTGCAGCAGAAAAAGGTGTCGAGCAATTTGTGATGGGAATGGCTCATCGTGGTCGATTGAATGTATTGGCAAATATTTTCGGAAAATCAACTCAAGATATTTTCTCTGAATTTGACGGTAAAGATTATGATGATGATGCTTTGTTTGATGGTGATGTAAAATACCATTTAGGATTAACATCAGACAGAAAAACAAAATCAGGAAAAAACATAAATATCAATTTAGCACCAAATCCGTCTCATTTAGAAACAGTTGGTGCTGTTATTGAAGGAATTACAAGAGCCAAACAAGACCATTATTTTCCTGATGATTTCTCAAAAGTATTGCCTATAGCACTTCACGGAGATGCAGCAGTTGCTGGACAAGGAATTGTTTATGAAATTGTTCAAATGGCTCAACTTGATGGTTATAAAACAGGAGGAACAATACATATCGTTATCAATAACCAAGTAGGTTTTACTACCAACTATCTTGATGCCAGATCTTCTACTTATTGTACAGATGTTGCCAAAGTAACACTTTCGCCTGTATTACACGTCAATGCAGATGATACAGAAGCAGTTGCACATGCAATGTTATTTGCTTTAGACTACAGAATGCAGTTTGGCAGTGATGTTTTTATAGATTTATTAGGATATAGAAAATATGGACATAATGAAGGCGATGAACCTCGTTTTACCCAACCATTATTATACAAACTTATTGCAAAACATCAAAACCCAAGAGACATTTATGCTGAAAGATTATTATCTGAAGGAGTTATTGATGCCACTTTTGTAAAACAATTAGAAAACCAGTATAAAGCTGTTCTCGAAGAAAATCTAGAAGCATCACGAAAAAAAGACTTAACCATCATCACGCCTTTTATGCAAAACGAATGGCAAGGTTTTACTCAAGTAGATGCTGCAACAATGCTTCAAAAAGTAGATACAACATTCTCTAAATCAGGTTTAACAGAAATTGCAGAAGTAATAACAGCATTGCCAAAAGACAAAAAATTCATCAGTAAAATCGAGAAACTTATTAACGATAGAAGAACAATGTTTTTTGAAACCGATGCCTTAGATTGGGCAATGGCAGAATTATTAGCATACGGTTCATTACTAACTGAAGGTTACAATGTTCGTATTTCTGGTCAAGATGTAGAAAGAGGAACTTTTTCACATCGACATGCGGTCGTTAAAGTTGAAGATTCAGAAGAAGAAGTGATTCTTTTACAAAATCTAAAAAATCAAAACGGGAAATTTAATATTTTTAATTCATTGCTTTCAGAATATGGTGTAGTAGGATTTGATTATGGTTATGCACTTGCCAGCCCAAAAACATTAACTATTTGGGAAGCACAATTTGGAGATTTTAGCAATGGTGCACAAATTATGTTAGACCAATATATTTCTGCTGCCGAAGATAAATGGAACAACCAAAACGGATTGGTTATGCTACTTCCACACGGTTATGAAGGTCAAGGTGCAGAACATTCCTCAGCACGAATGGAACGTTATCTTCAAATGTGTGCAAACGAAAACATGTTTGTAGCCGATTGTACAACACCAGCCAATTTTTATCATTTGTTGCGTCGTCAGATGAAAACAACTTACAGAAAACCATTAATTGTATTTACACCAAAAAGTTTATTGCGAGATCCAAGAGTCGTTTCCTCAGTAAATGAGTTTGCAACAGGAAGCTTTCAAGAAACAATAGACGATGTTGTAGCAAACAAAAAAGACATCAAGACACTAGTTTTTTGCACAGGAAAATTCTATTACGATTTGGCAGCAGAAAGAGAGAATCTAAAAAGAACCGATGTAGCATTAGTTAGAATAGAGCAATTATTCCCGTTAGCTATCGAACAATTAAAAGAAATAATAGCAAAATATCCAAACGCAGACGATTATGTTTGGGCACAAGAAGAGCCAAGAAATATGGGAGCTTACAGTTATATGTTGATGAATTTTGACTTAGTCAAACTAAGAGTAGCTTCTCTAAAAGCCTATAGTGCTCCTGCAGCTGGAAGTTATGCAAGATCTAAAAAACGTCATACAGCTGCAATTGCGATGGTTTTTGATAAAGATTTATTTAATTAAGAAAAGTAATTGGTTACAAAAAATATTTAAAATTCATAATTTAAAATAATATACAATGATTTTAGAAATGAAAGTTCCTTCGCCAGGAGAATCAATCAAGGAAGTAGAAATTGCAACATGGTTAGTAAAAGATGGTGACTATGTAGAAAAAGACCAAGCCATTGCAGAGGTTGATTCGGATAAAGCAACTTTAGAATTACCTGCAGAAGCAAGTGGCATTATTACACTAAAAGCCGAAGAAGGTGATGCAGTTGCCGTTGGTGCAATAGTATGTTTAATAGATACTGATGGAGTAAAACCAAACTCAGTCGAAAGTCAAAAGCCAGAAAGTCTTAAAGTCGAAACTCCAATGGTTGAACAGAAATTAGTTAGTCTAGAAAAAGGTGCACCAGTAACCAACAACCAACAACCGACAACTAACTATGCTTCTCAAACACCTTCGCCGGCAGCAAGAAAAATATTAGACGAAAAAAACATTCAACCATCAGATATTGTAGGAACTGGAAAAGACGGTAGAATTACTAAAGATGATGCTGTAAACGCAACACCATCAATGGGAACACCAACTGGCGGAAATCGCGGATCAAGTCGTACAAAACTATCTATGTTGCGAAGAAAAGTAGCAGAAAGATTAGTAGCAGCCAAAAACGAAACAGCCATGTTAACTACTTTTAACGAAGTTAATATGACTCCAATTAATACTATACGAAACGAATATAAAGACGTATTCAAAGCAAAACACGGAGGTTTAGGTATAGGATATATGTCCTTTTTTACCAAAGCAGTAACAAGAGCATTGCAATTGTTTCCTGATGTAAACTCAATGATTGATGGTACAGATAAAATAGCTTATGATTTTTGTGATATTTCTATTGCAGTTTCTGGACCAAAAGGGCTTATGGTTCCTGTGGTGCGAAATGCAGAAAATTTATCTTTTCGCGGAATTGAAGCAGAAATAAAAAGACTGGCTATTAAATCACGTGACGGTCAAATTACCGTTGACGATATGACTGGAGGAACATTCACAATAACAAACGGAGGTGTTTTTGGGAGTATGTTGAGTACACCAATCATAAATCCGCCACAATCAGGAATTTTAGGAATGCACAACATTATTGAGCGTCCAATTGCTGTAAATGGCCAAGTAGAAATTCACCCAATGATGTATGTAGCACTTTCTTATGACCATAGAATTATAGACGGTCGTGAGTCTGTTGGTTTCTTGGTTGCTATAAAAGAAGCTCTAGAAAATCCATTAGAATTGCTAATGAATGGAGATGCTAAGAAAGCTTTGGAACTATAACAATTCAATTCCAAAATGTAAATCCCAAATACCGATAGAGTTTGGGATTTTATTTTTATACGGAACAAAAAATCAAAAAAATAAACAAAACTCAAGGAACTTATTTATTAAAAATAGTGACATTGGATACAATAAAAACTGTAAAAAGTATTAAACAATAATTCAAAAACTATGAAAAAAATTTACCTTTTACTTTTATCGCTATTTTCAATTGTAGCATTTTCTCAAACGTACAATTTTACGGATTATAATACTTCCAATTCGGGAATTGTACGCAATAGCATCAATGATATTAAAATTGATGCAAACGGTTTGTTGTGGATTTCAACTTATTATGGTGTATCTACTTTTAATGGTACATCATTTATCAACTATACAACTAGTAATTCGGCTATTGCATCCAATTCAATTAAAAAAATTGAGATTGATGGATTAGGTAAAAAATGGATGGCAACACAGTTTAATGGTATTATAATGCTGAATGGTTCTACTTGGACAAATTATTCTACTGCGAATTCTGGACTTCCAAATAATGCTATAAACGATATTGCTGTAGATGGATTAAACAACCTATGGATTGCAACAGCTTCAGGATTAACTAAATTCAATGGTACTACTTGGACAACTTATAACTCACTTACAAATATAAACTCTATGGCTACAGATAGTAGTAATGGTGTTTGGGTAACAAACAATTTTGGTGTATTATACAAATTTAATGGTGTCGATTTTGACACCATTTTTCAAGGATTATCGAAAATCTTAAAGATTACCAATACTGCTATTTATTGTGACTCAGGTGATGGATTAATGACTTTTACTACAAATGGAACTTATCTAGGTACACAATATCAAAGCAATTCTTGTCTTTCAGGTTACCAATTTAATGCATTAGATGTTGATAGTAACAATAAAATATGGATTGGGTTTGATGGTACTGGTTTGCAAAATTTTACCAATTGCACTTCTTATACATTTGCCAATTCGGATTTGCCAGATGACCTCGTAAGTGTAATTAAAACACAATCATCGGGAACTATCTGGGTAGGAACTCTTGAAGGTGGTTTGGTTAAAATGACACCTGGAGCAAGTACAGGTTGCTGGCAAATAATTAGCGCAGGATTTACCCATTCATTAGGTATTAAAACAGAAGGAACTTTATGGGCATGGGGCGATAATGGTGTTGGTCAATTAGGTAATGGAACAAATACAAATAGAAATATTCCAACACAAATTGGCACAAGTAATAATTGGTTAAAAGTAGCTGGAGGTTCACAGTATTCTGTTGGAATAAAAACTGATGGAACATTGTGGGCTTGGGGAAACAACTTTAATAGTCAATTAGGAGATGGAACAACTGCAAATAGGAACACACCAATACAAATAGGAACAGCAACAGATTGGGCAAGTATAAGTATAGGTAGTAATCATAGTCTTGCTATAAAAACAAATGGAACATTATGGGGTTGGGGAAATAATGGTATTGGTCAATTGGGTGATGGAACAACAACTTCTAAAATTGT
>JAYTVI010000207.1:0-3458 GCA_043744095.1 Flavobacterium sp. | reverse complement strand
AACTATTATATTATGAGAACTAACAATATAAAACCAAATACTATGAAAAAAATACTCTTATTATTACTGCTGTTTACTGGAATTGTGAATGGGCAGATAACATTAGGAACTCCAACAACTTATTATAGTTGTAGTTCAAGTTTTGATTTAACGACTAAAAATGCTGAAATACTAGCTGATAATAATCCAACTTTATATTCAATTTCATATTACCCTACTTTATCCGATGCGACATCAAATAGCAATGAAATTTTAAATTCAACTAGTTATAACATCGGAAATAATGTAACTTTTATTTTTGCAAGAGTAGAGGAAAATACAAATCCAAGTAATTTTGCAACTATGAGTTTAACGTTAGATGGAAATACTCCATACTATTCTGATAGTTATTATTACTCACTAAATATGGGTATTCAAGATATTCCATTTGATGGTTTTAGTAATTTTGATTTTACTAGTAATACAAATCAAATTTTAATTGATAATCCTAACTGTTATGTAACTTATTTTCCATCACAAGTAGATGCATTGACCAATACAAATCCTATTTTAAATCCCGAATCTTATACTAACACGACAATTAATAGTCAACAAATTGGATTTAGAATAACCAATAACATTTCAGGTTGTTATTATACAGGAACATTTAATATTGTTGTTGTTAACGAAGCTATTATAAATATTCCCGATCCTATTTTTAAATGGCGATTAATAAATTTTACTAATGTAGAAGGTAGTTTTGCCCAAGATGTTAATGGGAATAATATATATATTGATTCAAATTGGGATGGTGAAATTGAAATATCCGAAGCATTAGCTGTTTACGATTTGGCTGTTAATGGCACTTTTTTATCAGTTATTATTGGTCCTTTATTTGAGAGTATGGAAGGGATTGAATATTTCACTAACTTAAAATCTCTTTACTGTAACAATCAACATTTAACTTCTTTAGACGTAAGTGCTTTAACCAATCTGAATTATTTTCAATGTCAATCTAATCAGTTAACAACATTAAACGTAACTGGTTTAAATGATTTGAATGTTTTGTATTGTAGTAATAACCAATTTACTAATTTAGATTTAACTGGATTAACTAATCTTCACGATTTGGCTTGTAGTCAAAACCAGTTGAGCAGCTTAGACTTAAGCCCAACAGTTAATCTTAAAAGACTATTCATTAATTTAAATCTTTTTTCAAGTATTAACTTAAATGGCTTGGATATGGAATATATTGATATTTCTTATAATCAATTTACAACTTTTGATATTAGTAATTTTCCAAATCTTAATAAGTTTACTTGTGATCACAATCAAATAAATTCACTCAATGTTGGTAATCTAAATAATATTGATTTATTATATTGTCAAAATAATTTACTTACTTCATTGGATGTTTCAGGTTGCCCAAACCTTCAATATTTTACTTGTGAATACAATCAACTTAATTCATTATTTATGAAAATTGGTGTTAATCCATTTTTGAGTTTAGATTTTTCAAATAATCTTTTACTTCAATATATTTGTACTGATGAAAACAAAATAGATACTATATATAATCAACTTAATCTAAATGGTAATACTAATTGTGTAGTAAATTCTTATTGTTCTTTTGTGCCAGGTGGAAGTTTTAATACAATAACTGGTATGTCACTTTTTGATGCCAATAATAATGGTTGCGATGCTAATGATGAAATTCAATCCAAAATAAAGTATAAAATCAATGATGGTACAACTTTAGGTTCATCGTTTACAAACAGTGTTGGTATTTATAACTTTTACACACAATCAGGAAGTTTTGAAATAACGCCAAATGTCGAAAATCCAACTTGGTTTTCTTTTTCTCCTTCTATTTACAATATAGTTTTTCCAGACAATAATAATAATTTATCTACAAGCAATTTTTGTATAGCTCCAATTGGCATTCACAACGATCTAGAAATTGTAATTGCACCAACAACTACAGCTCGACCAGGTTTTGATGCAACTTATCAAATTGTATATAAAAACAAAGGAAATCAACTCAATTCAGGAACGGTAACTTTTATCTATGATAATTTAATTTTAGATTTTGTTTCAGCAACTTTAAATCCAAATAGTACTACAACAGGCTTATTAACTTTTGATTATACCAATCTATTACCATTTGAAAGTAGAAGTTTTACAATTACATTAAATGTGAATTCGCCAATAGAAACTCCAGCTGTTAACATTAATGATATATTGACATATAGTGCAACAATAAACCCAATAGGAACCGATGAAAATCCAACAGATAATACAATTGTTTATCACCAAACAGTTGTTGGTTCTTTCGATCCAAACGAAATTATTTGTCTCGAAGGCGATACGGTATCACCAGCAGAAATTGGGAATTATTTACACTATATGATTAATTTTGAAAATACTGGAAATTTCCCTGCAGAAAACATTGTAGTAAAAGATATAATTGATGAAACTATTTTCGATGTAAGTTCATTGCAAATTCTAAATAGTTCTGATGCTGTTACGGCAAGAATATCAGGAAATATTGCCGAGTTTATTTTTAAAGATATTCAGTTAGGCTCTGGTGGTCACGGTAATATTTTAATCAAAATAAAAACAATGCCAACTTTGTCAACAGGTGCTATTGCATCAAAAAGAGCAGACATTTTCTTTGATTATAATGCACCAGTTGATACAGGAATGGCAATAACAACATTCCAAACCTTATCAGATACTGTTTTTGAAACCGACAATTCTATCAATATTTATCCAAATCCAACTACTTCAAAAATTAATATTATTGCAAATTCTGATTTAAAATCAATTGAATTGTTTAATGTACAAGGAAGAGTTTTAGAAACATTATTAGGAAATAACAAAAATTTAGATATTTCAAACCAATCAAAAGGCGTTTATTTCTTGAAAATCACAACTCAAAAAGGAAGTAAAATTGAGAAAGTTGTGAAGGAATAATTGTCATCCTTTAAATGAAATTGTTTTAAATTTAAAAAACTTAAAATGAACAACATTGAAGCATAAAAATGTTCCTTTTATATTTTTGAAAGTAAATAGCTCTGTGTTGAGTTAAATAAAGTGAAACGCCTTTAAGTTGAAATTAATACTAAGATTCTATGTTTTTATAAATAATAATTTAATTCAACGTATTAGTATAAAATTAAAATGCTTAGAACCTCAATGATGTCAATATCTTTGAGGTTTTTTATTAAATAAAATCAAATTCTCGCTCAAAACCATCATTTACTCATTCAAAACCATCGTTTCCTCATTGACTATATATTAAGAATAAGGAAATAGTATATTTGTTATTCAATCTGAGAAAAATGAAAACATCAATTTTTATACTCGTATTTTTAAGTTGTTTTTCTTTGGCACAATCACAATCCAAAGCAATAGATAGTTTGAATGTAATATTGCAGCATTCAAAAAACGATATCGAAAAAGCACAACTATTTAAT
>JAYTVI010000206.1:0-12048 GCA_043744095.1 Flavobacterium sp. | reverse complement strand
AAAAAAAAGTATTGACAGATGAGGAACAAGTGCAAGAAGCCGTAACTCAAGAAATAGATACGCTTTTTAAATCAAAAGATTTTTTGAAACAAAAAAATAAAAAATTTGCAGATATAAAAGGCACCGTAACAATAGATGTTGGCGTGGTTCAAAACGGAAAAGTTTCAACTTTTTTTAAAGTTGATGATGATATCAAAAAACCAATGTTTATAAATTTTATTTCAGATTACATTTTAGAACATAAGTTTTATTTTAAGTTACAAAAACAACAACGATATAAGGTGAGATACAATGCCATTTTTAATTAGAAGTATTAATAATAATTTAAAAAAATACGAATTCTCTCAAAAATAAAATCATGAATAAAAAAATAACAATAGTAATGATAGCTCTCTGTATGATGGGCTCTTTATCAGCAAATGCTCAATTTGGAAAACTTTTAGATAAGGTAAAAGGTAAATCTGGAGCAGGAAAAAAATCAGGTAGTTTTACAACTGTTTGGGAATCTGAATTTGATAATAAAGCAACTCGATTGGCTTTATGTAATAGTGTTGGAGATTATGTTATTGGTACAGATGAAAACTCTGCATCAGTATTAGATGCAACAGGAAAAGCAATTTGGAGTGGTGATTATAAAAAAATCACAACAAACAAAACCAATAATTCTGAATATCAATATGTGATTTATAGACAAGAAGGTGGCTATTTATTTCTTTTTGATGCCAGAAAACTCGGAACAGATAGAGTGGCAGTTATAGATATAGCTACAGGAAAAGAATTATGGAACTCAGAAGATTATCAAAATCTTATAGCAAAAGAAAAAGATAGAGATCAATCTGGTTCTGATCAAGGCGAATTAGAAACTGTAAAATATATTGACGAACTCGATTCGTTTTTAATTTCACAAAAAGCATCTGTAATACTAGTAAAAGCTAAAACTGGCGAAAAAGTATGGGAAACAAATCGTTTTAAAGGTGGTGTTGGTAAATATGTATATGATGCTAAGCGAAACGAAATTGTTATGTTGAATTTTAAACCAACAGCTCTTGGTGCTTTATTTGCTGGTTTCAAAAACCAATTGGTGAAAATAAATGCTACAAATGGAGATGTGCTTTGGGATGCAACTTTTGCAGGTACAATTGAAAAAGAATTGGTAACTCGAAAAGCAATTGTTGATATGTGGATAAAAGATGATAAATTATTTATGTATTTAAATGGTTTACAGGTATATAGTATGACTAATGGTCAAAAATTATGGGAAGCTATCTATGAAAATGATATGGAAGGCGCCAATGGTGGTTTGTTTAGTGGAGGAAAAAGATCTAAAATTTATAAAACTTTAGCTGATCCTTTATTTACCAATAATGCCGTTTATATTGTAATGTTAGGCACAAGAGATAGAACTAAATATGTCGAAAAACACGATTTAGAATCTGGGAAATTACTTTGGGCTTCAGAAAAAATAACAGGAGCATTTTGTATGCCTCACATATACAAAACAGGCGATAAAGTTATGGTGCAAGTAGGTGGAAAAGTTCAAGTTCAAGAATTTAGATTAGAAACTGTTGCAACTACAGGTGGTGCATTGATGGCTGCTGGCGGTTTTGGTGGCGGAACTTCAAAACAATGGGTGCCATATATATATTGGGATTATAAAACTCAAAAAAATAGTGTTTTAGCTCTTGATGATAAAAGTGGTACAACATCTTGGCGTTCTGAGAAATTTGATAAAAGAATTACAGATTTAATTATTGATGATAACAAAACAGTATTTGTTGGCGACGGTGATGAGTTTTATGGTTACGAAATTGTTTCTGGAAAACAATTATTTGATGTAAAACACAACGATGCAAAAGTTGGTCGTGCAACAGATGTAATTGATTTTGATGATAAAGTTGTTGTATTATCTGAGAAAGGATTGGCTGCTTACAACAAAAAAGATGGTTCACGTGCTTATGCTACCGAGAAAATAAAAGGTGTTGATTATTTTTATCATATCGGAGATAATTATTTTTTGAGAGATCAACGCAATAGTAAAAATATTATTTACGGTATTGATATGACAAATGGTGAAACAAAAGGGTCTGTTCAATCCAAAGGTAAAGGTGGAAGCCCAGATTATGGTGATGGAATTGATATTACAGCTGATGGAGAATATATTTTTGCATTCAAAGGCAGAAAAGTTGAAAAAATAAAAGTAAATAATTAGGTTATTAGATTTTGTTTTTAGGCTGTGACTTTGTTGCAGCCTATTTTTTTAAATTATAATAAATTTTATTAATATGAAATCGCCATTAATAACGAGTTTGTTGCAAATAAACACAAATAAATAAAAAGGCGATACCATATATGACAAACAATAAATAAATTTTAAATATATGAAAAAACTTTTTTATCTCCTTCCGATTTTTATTATTTTCTCAACTAATGCTCAGCAAATTCAATGGGCATCAAAACTCATTAAATTTTCATCAGATTTAGGAGGAAAACAAAATGGTATAAAGCGAATTTTAGGCAAACCAGATGTTTTTCCGCAAGGCGGTAGTAGTGCCAATGCTTGGTCTCCAAAAAATGCACTCGATGGTAGAGAAGTAGTAATTGTAGGATTTGATAAACCTCAAACTGTCAAGCAAATTGCTGTTTTTGAAAATCTAAATGCTGGTTGTGTATATAGAATGTTTGTTTCTTCAGATGGTGAAAAATTTGAAACCGTTTGGTCAAGAAAACCAGATTATAAAACACCAAGATACAAAACTACACTTACTACAGATAGAGCTTATTATTTTAAACGTAAAAGAAGAAAAGTTCAAGAAGCACCTGATGTTTTCAATCCAGGAATAGAATATGCAATTTTAGAAAATCCAATTTCGGGAGTTGTGGCTGTTAAAATTGAATTCAGTTTTGCTTTACTTCCCGGACAAAAACAAATTGATGCTATAGGTATATCAGATTCAGATATTCCAATAGAAGCAAAAATAAATACTATTTCAGAATTTGAAAATGTATCAAAACTAGAAAATGTTGAACTAAATTCTTTAGATCCTTCTGCACCTCTAGTTTCAAAAGATGGAAATAAAATTTATTTTACTAATAACGCTTCAGAAAATGAAGAAATATTTTCTTGTAGTATCGTTAACAACAAATGGAGTTTACCAATTTTAGAAACTGAATTAAACAAGAATAATAATTATAATTATCTAGAATTTGCAAATAATGACTTTATAATAAATGGTGGAATTGGTTATAATAAAGGCACTAACGAAAGTGGTTTTTGTCTTTTAAAAAATAATAATGGTACTTACGAAAATTTAGGACAGCTAAAAATAGCTGCTTTCAATAACTACGATCAAACTGCTGATGCATCAGCATCATCAGATTTGAAAACCTTAATTTTAGGTATCGAAACTGATTTTACTCAAGGCGGAACAGATTTGTATTTTACCAATAAAAAAGAGGATGGAACTTATGGACTGCTTCAAAATATGGGAAAAAGCATCAACTCTGCCAATGAAGAAATTACTCCTCAGCTGTTATCTGATAACAAGACAATGTTGTTCTCTTCAAATGGATTTAGCGGTTTTGGCGATTATGATTTGTTTGTATCCTATAGAGTAGATGATTCTTGGAAAAACTGGTCAGAACCCATTAACCTAGGTAGTAAAATAAATGGATTAGAGTTTGAAGGTTCGCCATATTATGATGAAATAAACGAAATATTATATTTTATTAAAGTAATGCAAGGAAAATCTATATTAAGTTTTATAAAAATTCCGAAATTTAGTTTGATGAAAGTATAAATACGAATAAAAGCGTATTTTTTTGTCTTTATAGAAAGTGCAATTTTGTCTTCTAACAATAAAACAAACAAAAATAATGAAAACAAAATTTTACACACTTGCATTGCTTTTTATTTCTCTTGTAGTAACATCTTGTAGTAAAGATGATGCAAACGCAACAATACCAATAACTCCAGCAAACGGATTTACTTGGACAGAAAATGGAGGAACTACTGTAAAAACAGCATCAATTGCCTCGTTTACTACTCAGTATAAAACCATATTTGCAAAAAACGATCCTGTTCAGACTTTGTTTGAAATTAATTTGAGTGCAGCAACTCCTGCAACATATACAATTGATGGATCAACAGTTGCACTTGCTTATGTAGTAAATTCTGAAGTTTTTATGGCTTCTTCCGGTAGTGTTATTATAACTGCAAATGCAAACGGAAAAATGACTGGAACTTTTCAAGCTACAGGAACTACTTCTGGTGGAGTATCATCTGTAAAAGGATCGTTTACCAACATAGATGTTGTACAATAAATTTTTGAGGGTTCTTTTTTTGAAGGAAACACGGTTTTTAGCCGTGTTTTCTATTTTAAATCTTTTTGTTCTTTTGGAGCAATAATAAGATAGTAATACAATAAACATCCAATGCCTAATGAAAAAGGAATAAGTGCAAAATTTTTGCCTACAAAATTGCAATATATCTTTTTCTCATCAAAAGCAAAAAACTCACTTATCATCCAAATTGAGTTGGCTGAAATCCAAAAAATAACGGCAAGATTATGAAACAACTCAGAAATAGTTGCTCTGTTTTGCCAAGTAATATAAATAGCAACAGATAAAGTTGGAAAAATCATTGCTATTCCTAATGGTTTGTATACTAAACACCAACACAAATCTTTAATTAACCAAAAAAGAATATGAAAATTTTCTATTATTCGGTATTTTTTTGGGATGCTATATAATTCTTCTTTCATATTTATCTTCAATAGTATATTTCTAAAAAAGCAAATATACTAGTTAGATTAAATTTTTCTATAAATACGACATTTATCGTATTTCAAAACAAAAATAAAAAATAGAAATTTGAACTATTCATTTTATACCTTTTGCTATGCTATATTTACTTACAATTATTATAATACTTCTTGTTGGAGGTATTCTGTTTTTGAATATTCAAATTTATAAACAAAAGAAAACATTTCAAATCAAACTCAACGAATTGTACAAAATTATTATTGAAAGCAATACTAAAAATAATTTGCAACAAGATCAAATTATACTCTCAAAACAGTTAGAGGATCGAATAAAAATTATTAATTCAACTTTAAGCACAACTATTTTCGGACTCAATTTTGATTTATTCAATATATTATCAGAAAATGATTTGTTAAAAAAATAATTTAATTCTGTTAAATTTCATAACGTTTTTCAATACTTTTATGAAATGAAATAATATTTATGAGAAATCGCTATACTTCAATTTTTGTTTTTTTTATTTTGGCAATTATGAATGTTTGTTTTTCTCAAAACAAAACAGAAATTGATAGTCTTTATAAAATAGTTTCTACTTCCAAAAACGATTCTCTAAAAGTAATAACCTTAAACAAAATTGCGTTCACATATATTTTTAATGACACCAACAAAGCCAAAACTATTTTAAATCAATCTCAAGTAATTGCACAAAAATCAAATTTTAATTACGGTTTAAATGATATTTTAAACAATCGAGGAATTTTGATGGATGTTTCTGGAAAATCAGACTCTGCCTATTATTATTTTAATCAATCGTTGTTGTTTGGTAAAAAAAATAATTTCAAAAAATTTCAAGTCAAAGCACTCAATAATATTGGGATGTATTATTGGAATACTGGAAAATTTAATGACGCATTACATTATTTTTTTGAAGCATTAAAATTTAATGAAAGTGTCCCTAAAATTGATCAAATAAACAACTCAGTTTGTTATAGTAACATAGGATTAATATATCAAGAATTAGATTTAAATAATAAAGCACTCGAGTATCATAAAAAAGCATACGAAATTAGAAAAAAGGAGAAATCTAATTTTATTCTATCAACATCTTTAAATAACATTGGGATTTGTTACCATTTATTAGGTAAAAATAAATTAGCCATTGCAACTTATAAAGAAGGACTTGTAAAGGCAAAAACCTATGGTAATTATGTTGATTATTACAAAATATTAGAAAATATTGGGAATGCTTTACAATCTGAAGGAGAATTCAAAGAGTCAATTGAGTTCTACGAACAAGGGTTACTAAACCCAGAAAAATCTCCAAAAATAAATTTAGGTATTTACTCAGGATTAGTTGCAGCATACAATGAATTAAACCAACCAAACAAAGCTTTAGAGTATGCAAAAGTAGGTTTGCAAATAGTGAAAGTTAATCCAGAATTAAGAAATTTTGCTTCAACTTTATTTCAATATACAGCGCAATGTTATTATATGCTTGGCGATATAAAAAAGGGAGAATCCTACAATCATGAATTTATTGGGATTACAAAAGATGTTTTTTCTGAAAATAATTCAAAGCAAATTGCTCAATTTGAGATTAAATATGAAACTGCCAAAAAAGAGAAATTACTTGCAGAAAATAAAGTAAAATTGTTGCAGAATGAGGCCGAACAAAAGAAAAAAAATGATATGCTTATTGCCGTTTCAATTTTAGCAATAAGTTTAGGTTTGATTGGGTTTTTAATATACCGTCAACAAAAACTTAAAAACATTCAGCAAGAGCAAGAGTTTGAACTCAAATCAGCAATATCAAAAATTGAAAATCAAAACAAACTTCAAGAACAGCGATTGTCAATTTCTCGTGACTTACACGATAATATTGGCGCACAACTTACTTTTATAATCTCATCTATAGACAATATAAAGTATGCTTTTGATATCCAAAATGAAAAATTGAATGGCAAACTTGGCACAATAAGTAGTTTTACTAAAGATACAATTGTAGAACTTCGTGATACTATTTGGGCTATGAATAGTAACGAAATAACTTTTGAAAACTTAGAAGCCAGAATAAATAATTTTATAGAAAAAGCTAGAGAAATTGATGGTAAAATAGATTTTGTTTTTAAAGTTGATAAAGATTTAAAAACAATACATTTCTCTTCTGTAAAAGCAATGAATATTTATAGAACAATTCAAGAAGCTATTAATAACAGTTTTAAGTATGCAAATGCAACAACTATAAAAATTCTCGTTACGAAGAATAATGAAAAAATAAAAATTTCAATTATTGACAACGGAAAAGGATTTGATATTAAAAATGTTGACTTAGGAAACGGTATCAAAAATATGAAAAAAAGAATATATGATATCAAAGGCGATTTTACCCTTACTTCTTCAAATAAAGGAACAATAATCGAGATTATAATCTAATTTTAAATAGCCATGAAAATAATAATATTTTTTATTTTATTAATAAGCTTTTCTGGGCATTCTCAAAATGCACAAGATATAATTGATGGTCTAAAATCAGAATTAAAAACCAAACCCGATGCAAAACGTACAGCAAATATATTTTCTGATTTGACATGGTATTATTCAAATGTTTCTATTGATTCTGCAATGATTTATGGAAAAAAAGCAATAGATGAATCATTAAAAGTTGGAGATTCTACTATTATTGCACAAGTACATGGCGACGTTGGAAACGTATATTTAAAAAAAGGCGACTATGATCAATGCTTAAAATATTTTAATAAAGTATTAATTATAAGAAAAATAAAAAACGATATACCGGGATTAGCTAAAACATATTCAGGAATTGCAATGGTTTATAATACACAAAACAAATATGATTTATCCATGAAAAACTATCTGATAGCTTTAGATTATGTAAACAAAACAAATGATGATAGAATAAAAAACAATATAAAATATGCAATGTCTGCTTTACTTTTAGATTTGAAGGATTTCAAGAAGGCGTTACTTTATAGTCAGCAATCAATTACCTATTTTGAGAATGCAAAGGCAAAACCAACTCTTTGTCCAATGTATATTAATAAAGGAAATATTTATCTAGGTCTAAAAGATACACTGAATGCATTAAAAATGTATGAAAATGCTAAATTTACTTGCAATGAAACAGGAAATAAATTATTTCTTTCAAAAGCATTAAATAATATTGGAGTCATAAAAGTTGCACAAAAAAAATATGAAGATTCTAATAAACTATTTGATGAATCTAAGCAAAATAGAAAAGAAATCAATTCAGGGATATTAGATTATAAAATGAAATTTAACGATATAGATGTATTGAATAGAGCAGAAAAATTCAAAGAGTCAAAAATTTTATTATTAGAATTAAAAAAATATTTCGAATTGCATAAAGACGATGAAAATCTGATAAACACATATAAAATTTTGATTCCAGTTTGTTCAAATTTGAGAGAAAACGATAGTGTTGCTTTTTATCAAATAAAATTTTTGAATTTAAGTCAGAAACTAAATGATTCAGATGTATATAAAAAAACATTAGAACTCGAAACCAAATACCAAACAGTCAAAAAAGAAAAATTATTAGTGCAAAAAGATGCCGAAGCCAAACAAAAAAACACCACAATCCTTGTCTTATCAATGATTGCTTTTGGTTTATTGGCTTTTGGATATTTAATCTACCGTCAACAAAAACTCAAAAACAAACAACAAGAACAAGAATTTGAACTAAAAACAGCAATATCAAAAATCGAAAATCAAAATAAACTTCAAGAACAACGCTTATCAATTTCTCGTGATTTGCACGACAATATTGGTGCGCAACTTACCTTTATTATTTCGTCGGTAGATAACGTAAAATATGGTTTTG
This sequence comes from Flavobacterium sp., assembly GCA_043744095.1. GTDB lineage: Bacteria > Bacteroidota > Bacteroidia > Flavobacteriales > Flavobacteriaceae > Flavobacterium. The sequence continues at coordinate 3,425 of JAYTVI010000206.1, read as the reverse complement.
ACATCCAAAACGAAAAACTAAATAGCAAACTTACCAACATTAGCAGTTTTGCCAAAGACACAATTGTAGAACTTCGAGATACAATTTGGGCAATGAATACCAACGAAATAACCTACGAAGATTTAGAATCTAGAATTAATAATTTTATCGAAAAAGCCAAAGAAGTCAAAGAAGATATCAGTTTTTCGTTTGCAATTGATGAAGCATTAAAAAATAAAAAACTAAACTCAATCGAAGGAATGAATCTATACAGAACCATTCAAGAAGCAGTCAATAATTCTTTGAAATATGCCAATGCCAATGTAATAAGTATCAATGCAAAAAAAATAGATGCAAAAACCAAAATCACTATTTTAGACAACGGAGTAGGATTTAATATTGATCAAATTCAAAAAGGAAACGGACTCAATAATATGAAAAAACGAATTGAGGAAATAGGTGGAAACTTTGAAATTTTCTCTTCAAATGACGGAACCAAAGTTGAGGTGATTATCTAAAAAAAATACGAAAATTGTCGTATATTGTTTTGCCAAATACTTTTTATCTTTAGATTTTAAAAATAAAAAAATGATAAAAATTGCTATAGTCGATGATAATTCTTTTCTAATCAAAGCAACTCAAGAAAAGTTATCCTTTTTTGATGATTTTGAAATAAAATTTACCGCTTTTGATGGTAAAAACACAATCGAAAAATTAGAAAAAAATCATAATGTAGATTTGATTTTAATGGATATAGAAATGCCAGTAATGAACGGAATTGAAGCAACTCAAATTATAAAAAATAAGTTTCCACAAATCAAAATTATTATACTTACAGTTTTTGATAATGACGAAAATATTTTTAACGCTATAAAAGCAGGTGCCGATGGCTATCTTTTGAAAGAAGTAAACCCCAAAGATTTGCATCAAGGAATTATAGATACTCTAAATGGCGGTGCTACAATGACACCTTCTATTGCATTAAAAACGCTAAAGTTGTTTAGAAATCCAGTTGTTTTTGAAACTTCACAAAACAAAGAAGAAATAAATTTAACTATTCGTGAAATTGAAGTTCTAGAACAATTAAGCAAAGGATTAAAGTATGATGCTATAGCAGAAAATCTATATTTGTCTACAGGAACAATTCGTAAGCACGTAGAAAATATTTATGCAAAACTTCAAGTTCACAATAAACTTGAGGCAATTCAGAAAGCAAAAAATAACAATTTGATTTAAGTTTTTATATCTTCGTTGCAAATTGATAGACAACAAAACAATGCAACAAAACACATCAAAACCAGGAGTTTTTGGAACAATTATCGAAATTAGAAAATGGGTAATTTTAATCCTTGTTTGTCTGGTTCTTTTTTTTGGTTATAAATATTTTACCTCCAAAAGCGAAACATCAACAATAGAATACGATACTGCTTTAATACAACAACAAATAAAAAATGTTGGTAAACTTGTTGTTACCGAAGGACATTTTTCTCAGGTTTTGACATACAAAGATCAAAACAAATATTTGGGTGATTTAATTTCGTTTGATAAAAAAGCTTTAGTTGTTATCAATGCTGATGTTACTGTAGGTTTTGATTTAAGCAAAGTAAAATATGATATTAATGCTAGAAACAAAACAGTTACGATTACCAATATTCCTCAGGAAGAAATAAAAATTAGTCCTGATATAAAATATTATAATGTAGATCAAAGTACATTTAACGAATTTACGGGAGACGATTATAATAAAATCAACAAAATAGCAAGAGAAAACTTAGCTAAAAAAATTGAAAAATCTACACTTAAAACCAATGCCAAAAACAGATTTGTCAGTGAGTTATCAAAAATATTGATAGTCACCAATTCTATGGGTTGGAAACTGCAATATAAGGGACAATTGGTATCAAACAACAACGAGTTTCAGCAAAAAATTGCAAACTAAATTTTTGAATCCAAGAAAACAATAAGATGTTATTCTATTCATCAATATTGTTAATTCCAAAATAAATAAGCCTTCCATAATTTAAACTTGATAAGCATAATAGGTATATCTGGTTTTTTCAACTTTCAAAATACAAACAATAACGTATTTTATTGAATTCATAAATAAGTCAAATTTGTTAAAACTTTTTAAACTTATTCATTATGAAAAAATCAATATTATTAGTAATAGCATTTTTAAGAAATCTAAAATTAGATTCAGATATGAAAAATGCTAAAGTAAGAATAATAAGCATAATAGGACAAACCGTTTTCGAAAAGCAAAACCTTTCTGGTACTGACTTCAATTTTGAGGTTTCTAATCTTAATCAAGGAATTTATATCTTACAATTATCATATGAAAAAGGAAATATAAATTCAAAATTTGTCAAACAATAGTAAGAACTTTTTAAATTTTTTTCATACCATTCGTTTCAGCGGATGGTTTGTCTTATAATTTATTTTCCAAACTGCTCCAACCGCCACCATTCATAGCTTCAATTCCATTACTCTTCAAAATTGAAGTTGCCTGAGCACTTCGCATTCCACTTGCACAACAAGCAATTACCGGTTTGTTAAGTTTTTTTATTTCTGCAATTTTTGAAGAAATCGTATTCAACGGAATGTTTTTAGAACCTTTAATATGTCCTCCAGAGAACTCTCCAGGACTTCTTACATCTATAATTACAGCTCCTTTTTCAATAAATGCAGTAATATTTTTTGATTTATTTCCAAAACCAAGAAAATCTAATAATCCCATTTTTATAATTTTATTTTTTACAAATATACATTTTACAATTCTAATTTTTTATATTTGAAATCGTATGAAAATTACCGATAGAAAAACTGAAATTATAAACGTCTCAGCCAAACTTTTCAAAGAAAAAGGATACAGCGCTGTGACAATGCGTGATATTGCCCAAGCAATGGATATCAAAGCTGCGAGTCTTTACAATCACATCAAATCCAAACAAGAAATTTTAGTTTTAATCATCATCGACATCGCCGAAGAATTTACTTCCGTAATAGATGAAATCCTTGCGTCAAATGATACAACCATCCAAAAAATCGAACGAGTTATTCAACTTCACATCGATATTACACTCCGAAATTCAGACGCTCTAGCGTGCCTAAACAACGATTGGATGCACTTAACCGACAACGATTTGGCGTATTTCATCAAAATGCGAAACGACTACGAAGAAAGTTTCCGTCAAATCATCAAAACCGGAATCGACAATAGCGAAATCAAAAACTTAAACATCGAAGTAATCATTTTCTCAACACTTTCAACCCTAAGAACACTCTATATTTGGTACGGAAAGAAAAAAAATATAAAACCAGAAGTGCTTAAAGCAACTATGATTCAAGTACTTCTCAACGGAATAATTTAAATTTTCAGATTTCTAAAATTTCTCCAATCAGTGTTCCAAAACCAAACTTAATAACCTTAAATATCTTAAGGGTTT
>JAYTVI010000205.1:0-12071 GCA_043744095.1 Flavobacterium sp. | reverse complement strand
CATCTTGGACAACAATAGCCAATACAAGTGCAACATACACTTCGGGTGCCTTAACACAAACAACACAATTTAGAGCAGTAGTTCAAAGTGGAGCTTGTCTTGAAGCAAATTCGGCTTCAACTACGATTACTGTTGACCCAACTTCTATTGGTGGTTCAGTAACAGGAGGATCAACAATTTGTTCAGGTTCAACAAGTAGTTTATTATCATTAAGTGGTCACACAGGAAATGTAGTAAGATGGGAAAGCGCAATCGCTCCATTCTCATCTTGGTCAACTATTGTAAATACAACATCTACTTATACATCTAGTGCATTAACTCAAACTACGCAATTTAGAGCAGTAGTTCAAAGTGGTTCTTGTCCAGAAGCAAATTCGGCTTCAACTACGGTTACTGTTGACCCAACTTCTATTGGTGGTTCAGTGATTGGTGGTACAACAATTTGTGCAGGTTTGACAAGTGGATTATTAACCTTGAGTGGTCATACAGGAAATGTGGTAAGATGGGAAAGTTCAATCGCTCCATTTACCTCATGGACATCAATTTCAAATTTATCGCCAACCTATACCTCCGGAGCATTAACACAAACTACTAAATTTAGAGCAGTAGTTCAAAGTGGTGTTTGTTTAGAAGCAAATTCAGCAACTACAACAGTAACTGTTGACCCAACTTCAGTTGGTGGTTCAGTTGCTGGAGGAACAACAATATGTTCTGGTTCATCTAGTGGAGTTTTAACATTGAGTGGTCATACAGGAAATGTGGTTCGTTGGGAGAGCTCAATTGCTCCATTTACATCTTGGTCAACAATTGCAAACACTACTTCAACATATACTTCTGGAGCTTTAGCTCAAACTACACAATTTAGAGCTGTTGTTCAAAGTGGCGTTTGTAGCGTAGCAAATTCAGCTACTACTACAGTATCTATGGGAATAACAACTACTTGGTCAGCTGGAAGTTGGGATAATGGTGCTCCAACAAGTACTTCTGCTGCAATTATTTCTTCAAATTATACTTCGGCAGGTGCTGGAGCTGGAAGTTTTGCAGCTTGTAGTTTAACCGTAAACACAGGAGCTGTTGTTTTAATTTCTGATGGGGATGTTATAACTTTAAATGGTGCTATTACGATAACATCTGGTAGTTTTACATTATCAAACACTGCAAACTTAATTCAAACTTCAAATGTTGCTAATACTGGTACAATAAGCATTAACAAAACAACTGCTGCTTTGATACGTCAAGATTATGTTATGTGGTCTAGTCCTGTTGCAGGTCAACAATTGCAATCGTTTACGCCTTTTACATTGGCAACACGTTTTTATACTTACAATACTAGTAGTAATATATATGTAGCAGTTAGTTCGCCATCAACTACAAATTTTGCTGCAAGCACTGGATATTTGATTCGTGTGCCGAATACGCATCCATTAACTCCTACTGCTTGGTCTGGTACCTTTACAGGGGTTCCTAATAATGGTAATCAAGGTCTTACTGGACTAACTTCTGGTTTGTTTTATGCTACAGGAAATCCTTACCCATCTGCTATTGATGCTGATGCTTTTATTACTTCAAATAGTATAACTGATCCATTATATTTCTGGAGAAAAACGAATAATACAGTAACCTCTTCCTATGCAACATATACAACTGCGGGTGGAGTTTCAAATTCACCTGCTGATCCATTAGGTTTAACGCCAAACGGATATATTCAATCAGGTCAAGGATTCATTGCTAAAGCCGCTTCTTCGTCATTAAATTTTACTAATGCATTACGAGTTGCTAATTCTGGTCCTTTGTTAAGAACAATTGAAAATAAAAACAGAATTTGGTTAGATTTAAATGGTACTGATGGTGCTTTCGGACAGTTGTTAATTGCATATATGCCAGGTGCAACTTCAGGAATTGATTCAGCAATTGACGGTCGTTTCTTTGGTGATAGTCAAACTGCGTTAACATCTATTGTAAACAATGATGAATATATTATACAAGGTAGAGCACTTCCTTTCGAAACTACAGATGTAGTGCCATTAGGTTTCAAATCAGAAATTGCAAGTACGTATACTATTTCTATTAATCATGTTGATGGTTTGTTCGAAACCAACAATCAAGAAGTATATTTAAAAGATAATTTGACTAATGCTATAACAAATTTGAGAACAGGTAGTTATACTTTTGCAACTGATTCGGGTGTGTTTAACAACCGTTTTGAAATAATATATGCAGCTCCATTGTCAGTTAATCAACCAACGTTTAATGAAAATTCAATTGTTGTATACCATCAAAACAATCAATTGGTAATCAATTCGGGTAAAGTTATGATGGCTAATGTAGCTATTTATGATATCAGTGGTCGTTTGTTATTATCTAAAAACAATATTAATACTACAGAAACAAAAATTAATGTAGGCTCTACCAAACAGGTATTGTTAGTTAAAATTACTTCAGTAGAAAATGGAATCGTTACAAAAAAAGTAATCAATTAATTTTCTAAAAATAAATAGTAAAAACCTTTTCGGAAACGAAAAGGTTTTTTTTTGCAAACTACTTTAAATACTGTTTTTATACTCTTTATTTTTTATTTCAAAATTCTAAAAATATTTCATTCAATTTTTGAATTATACTTTAAAGGTGAGTATACCTTATTTATATTACCACTTTTTTCTATTCATTTTATTTTTAATCATATAAGCAGTTTTTTCTATTAATGGACATTAAAAAATGATTTTACTTGTAAGTAAAAGATTATAAAAGTAAAATAAATATGCATTTCATCGATATTATATGTTTTTAATCGTTATTTATTTTATTTTTGACTCAACTATTATTATAAATATCATTTTAATTCGGGGGAATCATGAAAAAAAAATTACTGTTAATTTGCTTTATACTATTAAGTATTAATAGACTTCATTCACAATGTACTTATACAGGTACTCCTTTAACACAAGTAGGCACAGTCACTACTTTTTGTATAGACAATACCAATACCATTACAACCGGCACAGTTAACTCAGGTCAATATGTTTTGATAAATGTTGTAAAAGGATTTAATTATACTTTTTCAGTTGGAAATGTCTTCGGAACAAATGAAAACCTTACTATTTTAGATGCAACCTCTAATGGAAATGTTTCTCCTGCTACTTTTGCATCTGCAACAGCAGGAGTCAGTATTACTTGGACAGCCTCACTTTCAGGACAAATAAAATTACTTTTATCAAGTGGTAGTTGTTCTAATGCAAATTTGGTTGGTGGAGCTCTAACACTTAAATTAAATACGATTGGAAATACACAAGACGATCAATCAGCTTTTGGTACAGATCAATGGATAGGACATGTTTATAACTGGACAGGAATTGCACCTCCAGGAGGTACATCGCCAACAACACCAAGTGCTACAACTCCTTTTACTACAGCAAATTATGTTGGAAATTATTCAGTTTTAACCGAAAATTTTGTTGAAGGTTTTGGTGGTAATACTAATTGTTTTTCGGTTAATTCAGATGGAGTTGCAAGGACTTCTATCTATACCGAACAATATGCAGTTCGTTATCGTATGCGATCAACTAAAACGGGTTGTTATTTGATTAATTTTAATGGAGATGATGGTATACGAGTGTATGTTGATGGATTAAAAGTTTTTGATGCATGGAAAGAACAAGCACCAACAGTTTATCAAAATGTATTAGTATATTTAACTGGTAATAGTAATATTGTATTTGATTATTATGAAAATGGTGGTCAGAATGAATGTAATTTTTCTATTGCACCATTTGTACCAAGCTCTAATTCTATTACATCTACTTCTTCAAATAGTTGTAGTGCTGTAGTTCCTTCATTAATAGATGGTTCAGCATATGTTTATAATGGTACAACGTTAAACCCATCCATAACATTTCAATGGCAATCTTCTTCAGATGGTTCAAATTTTACCAATATTTCTGGTGCAACAAGTGAAGATTATACACCAACAGCAATAACTACTACAGTAAATGTAACAACTTATTACAGACGAACAGTAATAGCATCAGCTTCTAATGCGAACAGTTGTTTGTATTATAGTAATGTTTTTGGAATTACAATAAGCCCAGCAATACCTGTTCAACCAGGCGTTATTTCTGGTGCATCTACTCAATGTCAATCTACAACAAATTTAGTTTATAATATTGCTGCTGTGACAAATGCAACAACATATACATGGACAGTTCCTACTGGATGGTCAATTACTTCTGGTAATGGAACCAATAGTATTATTGTCACTTCGGGAACTTCAGGTCAAAATGGAAACATAAGTGTTACTGCAGGAAATGGTTGTGGTACAAGTTCTGCCAGAACATTAACGGTTACTGTTGTAGTTCCTTCTGTTGCAGGAACTGTTTCTGCCAACCAAACCATATGTTCGGGTAGTCAACCTGCAAATATTACTTTAACTGGAAATACTGGTACAATACAATGGCAAATTTCTTCTGATAATATTACTTTTTCAAATATTACTGGTGCAACTACTACTACTTTATCTGGAGCAACAATTGGTATTTTAACTGGAACAAGATACTTTAGAGCTTTGATTACTAATTCACCTTGTGTATCAGCGACAACATCTGTAGTAACAGTAACAGTAAATCCGACTTCTGTTTCAGGAACTATTTCAGCAAACCAATCGATTTGTACAAATACACAACCTGCTGATATTACATTGACTGGAAATAATGGAACAATTCAATGGCAATCGTCAACTAATAATACCACTTTTACCAACATCACAGGTGCAACTTCTAATACTTTAGCTAGCGCTACTATGGGTAGTTTAACAGCAACTCGATATTACAAAGCAAATGTAACAAGTGGAGTTTGTTCTATAGCAACATCTTCTGTTGTTACTGTAACGGTAAGTACAGCATCTGTTGCGGGAACTGTTTCTGCAAACCAAACCATATGTTCAGGAAGTCAACCTGCAAATATTACATTAACTGGAAACACAGGTACAATACAATGGCAAATTTCTTCTGATAATATTACATTTTCAAATATTACAGGTGCAACAACTACTACTTTATCTGGAGCAACAATTGGTATTTTAACAGGAACACACTATTTTAGAGCTTTAGTTACAAATGGTGGTTGTACAACTGCTACTTCATCTGTAGTAACAGTAACAGTAAATCCGACTTCTGTTTCAGGAACTGTTTCGGCAAACCAATCTATTTGTACAAGTACACAACCTGCAAATATTACTTTGACAGGAAATACAGGAACAATACAATGGCAATCCTCATCTGACAATAGTACTTTTACCAACATCACAGGTGCAACTTCAAATACATTAACAAGTGCTACTATGGGTAGTTTGACAGCAACCCGATATTACAGAGCAATTGTAACTAGTGGTGTTTGTTCTGTAGCAACATCTACTGTTGTTACTGTAACGGTAAGTACAGCATCTGTTGCAGGAACTGTTTCTGCAAACCAAACCATATGTTCGGGAAGTCAACCTGCAAATATTACATTAACTGGAAACACAGGTACAATACAATGGCAAATTTCTTCTGATAATATTACTTTTTCAAATATTACTGGTGCAACAACTACTACTTTATCTGGGGCAACAATTGGTATTTTAACTGAAACAAGATATTTTAGAGCTTTAGTTACAAATGGTGGTTGTACAACTGCTACTTCATCTGTAGTAACAGTAACAGTAAATCTGACTTCTGTTTCAGGAACAGTTTCAGCAAACCAATCGATTTGTACAAGTACACAACCTGCAAATATTACATTGACAGGAAATACAGGAACAATTCAATGGCAATCCTCAACTGATAATAGTACTTTTATTAACATCACTGGTGCAACTTCAAGTACTTTAGCAAGTGCTACTATGGGTAGTTTGACAACAACCCGTTATTACAGAGCTATTGTAACTAGTGGTGTTTGTAGTGTAGCTACTTCAAGTGTAGTAACTGTAACAGTAAGTCCAACCTCTGTTGCTGGAACTGTTTCAGGAAATCAAACTATTTGTTCTGGTACATCACCAAGCAGTATTACTTTAACGGGTAGTGTAGGTACGATACAATGGCAATCTTCAATCAACAATAGTACATTTACAAATATTACTGGAGCAACTTCTGCTACACTTTTAGATACTACTATTGGAAATTTATCAGTAGTTACTTATTTCAGAGCTATTGTTACTAGTGGTGTTTGTTCATCTTCAACAACAGCTGTTGTTACCATTGGTCTAGGGAATAGTACAACTTGGAATGGTACATCATGGAGTAATGGCACTCCAACATCAACATCTACAATTCTTATAACAGGTGATTATAATTTGTCTGGAAATATTACTGGATGTTCGATGACAGTATCAAATAATGCTATTGTAAATATAGCACCTAACGATACCGTAACATTATATGGTGCACTTACAGTTAATTCAGGATCAACTTTTACATTAAATAATAACTCAAGCTTATTACAAAACTCAACATCAGCAAATACAGGTAATATAATTGTAAAAAGAAACACTCCATCATTGATGCGTCTAGATTATGTTATGTGGTCTTCACCAGTTGTTGGTCAGCAACTTTTGTCATTCTCTCCTATGACTTTGACAAATCGTTTTTATACATACAATTCATCAAGTAATTTATATGTTGCAATTACAGCACCTGATGCTACTAATTTTTCTACTGGAACAGGTTATTTAATACGTATGCCTAACAATCATCCTACAAGTCCGACTATTTGGAACGGAACTTTTACAGGTGTTCCAACAAATGGAAATGTAAATTTTAATGTAACTCCTGGATTGTATAATTCTGTTGGTAATCCTTATCCTTCGGCAATAGATGCAGATGATTTTATTGTAGCCAATGGAATAACTGATGCATTGTATTTTTGGAGAAAAACGAATAATACAAACAATCCTTCATATGCAACCTACACAATAGCAGGTGGTGTTTCTAATACAGGTTCAGATCCTTTAGGTTTAGCACCGAATGGAATTTTGCAAATTGGGCAAGGTTTTTTAGTAAAACCAATGGCTTCAACTATTTCGTTTACTAATGCCATTAGAGTTGGAAGCACAACAGCACCTTTATTGAGAACTAATTTAAATAAAAGTCGTTTTTGGTTAAATCTTACTAGTACAACAGGTAATTTTTGTCAAACGATGGTAGCTTATTTAGAAGGTGGAACAACTGGAGTTGATGGTGCTATTGACGGGAAATATTTTAATGATAGTCAAACTGCATTAACCTCTATTATCAATAATGAAGAATATACAATACAAGGTAAAGGATTGCCTTTTGTTTCCAATGATACAGTTGCACTTGGTTTTAAAGCTCAATTAGCAGGTGATTATACAATAACATTAGACCATTTTGATGGTTTTTTTAATTCAAATCAAGATATCTACATAAAAGATAATCTATTAAATATAACACATAATTTGAAACTAGATAGTTATACCTTTGTAAGTGAATCAGGAGTTTTTAATTCTCGATTTGAAATTGTCTATCAAAATACAACATCTTTGAGTCAGGTTGTTTTTAATGAAAATGCTGTAGTAGTTTATCATAACAATCAAGATACTATAATAAAAACAGGTGCAATAGAAATGGCAACAGTAAAAGTATATGATTTGAGTGGAAGATTGTTAGTTACTAAAAATAATATTAATGCTTCAGAGATTAAAATCTCAACAGGAACAACTAAACAAGTATTGATACTAAAAATCACTTCTTCAAATAATGAAACAATTACCAAGAAAATAGTGAATTAAAAATAACCTTAATGTAAACTAAAAGCTCTTTCTGTCAAGAAAGGGCTTTTTTTTTAAAATAAAAATGGTATTTGGTCGAGGAAGTGCCTATTGATGCACTTTTAAAAGCATATAATTTGGACGAAATGCATTGAAAACTGCTATTTTGTTGTTTAAACGAGTATTAAGGTTCGTTAACGAAAAAATTATCGTAAGCTAGATTCTTGCCCTAGATTTGTAATGTAATTAAAACAAAACAGACAATTACAAAAATTTAGAATTATGAAAACAACAACTACTCAAACAACTACATTAAAAGTAATCTTTATGTTTGCAGTATTGTTTTTTTCTTGTCTTAAAATGTCAGCTCAGGAAAAACAATTAACAGAAATTATTGTTACTCCAACTATAAAAGCAACTGCTTCAATAAGTCAAAACGTTTCTGAGAATGAGTCTATGAATTTTGTATCTTGGTTTATGGGAACAAAACAAACACCAAATGCAAATCAGACCAAAGAGTCTTCTAGCAAAAAACAAATGATGACATCAGGAATTGCTCCTAACCGTTTATTGATTAAATCTTTTTTAAAAAAAGCAACTGCTTACAACAACACAATAGTATAATACATTTTATTTATAGTTAGGTTAAGATGAAAGAAGCCTTCCAATTTTTTTGGAAGGTTTTTTTGTTTTAATTTGAATAGAAACTATATACTTTAAAATCATTTAAATATTACAATTGATCCGTTTAACGTCAATAAATGTAATTAATCTTAAAAATTTAATTGCAAAATATATTTGTAGTACTTTTGCCAAAAATTAAAAATAAAATATTTAGTTTATGAAAATGAATTCTAAAATGATATTCAAAAACAAAGAATCAGTTTTAATCAAAAACATAGTAATGTTTATGATTATTGGCCTTCAAATTTTTTCTATAACTAGTTTTGCTTCAGCTATACCTCAAAACAAAAAAGTTGCTGTTTTGGTTACAACAACCTGGAATGGTACATCATGGAATAATGGCTCTCCATCAATTACTACTGATGCAATAATTGCTGGAAATTTTATTTCAACAAGTAGTTTTGAAGCAAACACACTTACTGTAAATAATAATGCAGTTGTAGTTATAGATTCAGGTCATGTAATTACATTAAATGGTGCCATTACTGTTGTATCCGGTAGTTTTACTTTAAATTCAAATGCTAGTTTACTACAGTTACAAACTAATGTAGTAAATACAGGAAACATTATTGTCAAAAGAATTAGTACACCATTGATACGATTAGATTATACTTTGTGGTCTTCACCAGTTAGTAATCAAAACTTACAGGCATTTTCGCCAGCGACATTATCCAATCGATTTAATGTTTATAATCCAGTTACTAATAATTTTGAACCAATACCTAATCCTGAGTTGAATATTTTTAATCCAGGAATTGGCTATTTAATTAGAGTTCCAAATACACATCCTGCAACTACACCAACTTCTTGGACAGGTGCTTTTACTGGAGTTCCTAATAATGGTTCAATAAATGTTTCTGTTACTGCCAATACTTATAATGCTGTAGGTAACCCATATCCGTCTCCGATAGACGCTGATCAATTTATAACAGTAAACGGAATTACTGAAGCATTGTACTTTTGGAGAAAAACAAATAATGGTGTTAACGGTTCATATGCAACTTATACATTAGCAGGTGGAGTAGGATGTGACATAAATGATTTAAGCAATCCGTTAAGGTATTCACCTAATGGTACAATTCAAATAGGTCAAGGCATTGTAACTAAATCTACAACATCTACTGTTTCGTTTACTAATGCAATGCGTGTAGGAGATACGAGAAATCAGTTTTTGCGAACAAATGAAAACAGAAGTAGATTATGGTTGAACTTAACAAATACATCAGGTTTATACAATCAAATGATGGTGGCTTATATGCCAAACGCAACTTCAGGTGTAGATCCAGCAATGGACGGAAAATTTTTTAATGACAATACTACTGCATTAAACTCACTTTTGAATAACGAAGAATATAGTATTCAAGCCAAAGGATTGCCATTTTTACAAACTGATGTTGTGCCTTTATCTTTTAAAGTACAATCTGCAGGAAGTTATACTATTACATTAGCTAGTTTTGATGGTTTATTTTTACCTTCAGAGCAACGTATCTTATTAAAAGATAATCTCACCAATACAATACAAGATTTAAAAATAGGGAACTATACTTTTGATGCAACCGCTGGTGTTTATAATTCTCGATTTGAAATTCACTATTCGAATACTTTGTCAACACAACAAAATGTTTTTTCCGAAAATGACATAACTATAACTCCGCAAAATGAATCTCTATTTATTCAGTCAGAAGTATTTACGATTCAAACAGTTTTGGTATATGATATCAATGGTAAATTATTAAAATCTAGAGACAATTTAAACTCGAATACTGCTACTTTAATGACAGGGGTAAAAAACCAAGTAGTGTTTGTAAAAATTATAAACAATCAAAATCAAATTGTTGTAAAAAAAGTAATTTTATAAATAGATTAAAAAAACGCTAAAAGCCTTTTCTGAATAGTAAAGGCTTTTTTTTTGTAAAATACTCAATATTAGTAGTGCTGTTTGTCGATAACTGATAAAAAGATACTCCGTAAAAAGCATATTTTTTAGACGAAATGCTCAAAATCTACCCTTTTTGTAGTTTAAACGAGTTTTGTAGCATCTTATCGAAAAAACTAGGTGTCACCGAGTTGTTACCATAGATTTGTAATGTATTCCAAACGAAACGAATACTTAAAATAAAAGATATGAAAACAACTACTACAACTTCAAAAGCAACATCAACTAGATTGGTTCTTTTGTTTGCTGTAGTTTTATTTTCAAGCTTTGGAATGTCTGCTCAAAATGTTGCATCAACAGTAGCATCTAACACTACTACAGAAATAACTGCAACAACTGCTTCTCAAAATGTATCAGCAAACGAAACAATGAGTTTTGTTTCTTGGTTTATGGGAACAAAACAAACAACTAATGGAAATCAGGCTACTGAGCAATCAAGCAAAAAACAAATGATTACTTCAGGAATTGCTCCAAACCGTTTGTTGATAAAAGCTTTCTTAAAAAAAGCATCAAACTATACAAGTACAATAGCATAATATAATTCATTTTGGTTTTAGTAGGTTAAGATGAACAAAACCTTTCATTGATTTGGAAGGTTTTTTTATACAACACTTTAGTCATTTGTAAAAAGAAATTTATTGGTCTCAAATTAAAGTTAAAACTGTGCCTGTCAGTACACAGATATGCATTTTAGTGCATCTTGCTTTAGCTTCTAAAAATATTTTTTGCCACAGATTCACAGATTTTAAAATTGATTGATAATCTGTGAATCTGTGACAAATTTCACAAATATTATAAATCTTGCCTTGCAGACTTTTTGTCTGTTAAACCTAACTATGGACTTTTAGTCTATAATGGTTTATTTTTGAAAAACATTCAAAATCAAAAGGTTATTGCGGAAGTTTCAAAAAAAATAATAATTGTAATTCTAAAATTTAATCCAAAATTTATTAAAAGATTAAATTTATTTGTATTTTTGTTTTTTAGTTAAATCGAAAACAAAGCATTCACTTATAAAAAAGTTATATTTTTTTGTTTTTGTTAAAGATAAAGCAAGTTAATTGTCGAATTTATTGGTTTTTAAACGAATAATTGATTTTTTTTCGTTTAAAAATTAAATAATATAAACTTTTAATGTAAATTTATACGCTAGAATATAAGCGTAATGTTTGTGTTTTGTTACCAAATAAGTTTTTTAACAAGAACTTTAATATATTTAAATTACCCTATTTCACCTAAAATACCTATTATTATGAAGAAAAGATTACTCGAAAATTTTTGTACCCCAGCAAGAAAAAGTAATGTACTTATGAGCAATTTTAAAACTTGGATAATTGCCTTGTTTGTACTTGTTGGAATTTTTAACACACAAGCCCAAGTTAGTAGTTATACTACAACTGGAAGTGGAGTTGGTCAACTCTACACCGCATTACCTGCGCCAGTTGCTACTGGTTTTGGAACTGCTTGGGATAACAATGTGTCTGGATTAATTAACCTTGGTTTTAGTTTTAATTTTAATAGTAAAGTATATACTCAATGTTATATCTCCTCTAATGGATTTATTACTTTTGGTTCTGCTCCAACTATAACAAACTATAACCCAATTTCAAGCAACGAAACCTATGAAGGAGCTATTTCTGCTTATGGTAGAGATTTAAAAGCAAATGGTATTGATGTGTTATATCAAACTCAAGG
>JAYTVI010000204.1:0-12111 GCA_043744095.1 Flavobacterium sp. | reverse complement strand
TTCCACTCTATTGTTGGGTTTGTCACGCAAATCGTCTTTTTCCCAAGGCACATCAACATCGGTTAAAAAAATCAAATCATACTTATGTTTTCGAGCTGCTTTGTCTAACACTGGATCACAATAATTATAATACATTTCAGAAAAAACTTTTGTAACCATTAAGTTGGTATCACAAAACAACAACTGATTTGCAGTGAGTAAACTGTCGTTTTCAAGTTTTGTTTGACCAATTGCAATTGGCAATAAATCTTCAGGCTCGCAAGCTAGACCAGTTTCATCTAATTTTTTTTCTAAATATTCTCTTGCAAATTCTGGAGCCCAAACGGTATCAAAATGTGCTGCAAGTTGTTTTGCTAATGTTGTTTTTCCAGTAGATTCCGGACCAACCATTGCAATTTTTATTATGCTTGTATGTTGTTGTTTAAGATTTTCTTCCATTCTAAATAGCCATAAATGGCAATAATTGTAAATAAAACATATTGTATACTAGTAAAAGTATATCCTTTTGCAAAATATAACGGAATTGATATGATATCGCCTATAATCCAAAGTATCCAATTCTCTATTTTTCGTTTTGCCATAAGCCACATACCTACAAAGAAAATTCCTGTAATAAAGGTATCAACATAGGACATCCAATTGGTAAATTTATTAAAAATAAGATAGATTGCAATAACAAAAATTATTGTCGCTATAAAAATAATAAGCGATTGCATTTTTTCTTGTTTTGAAATTAGACTTATTGGATATTCTACACTATCATTTATCTTACGTGTCCAGAGATACCAACCATAAATACTCATAATAAAATAATATCCGTTTATCATCATATCGCCCAATAAAGTCCATTTCCAGAGTAAAAAAACATAAATTGAAGTATTTATTAATCCAGTTGGAAAGACTAAAATATTGTCTTTTTTTGCAAACCAAACACTTAACAATCCGAATAGTACTGCTGTAATTTCTAATACAATTTCATAAGTAGGATAGTTTTTATATTGTGCAAATAAGAATTCTAACATTTGATTAGGTATTGAAAAAATTTAAATCATCTTCAAAAGCGGTTCCGATAACAACAAGATCAGCACCAGATTTGTATGCGTTTGTTATGGCATCTTTAGAACGAATTCCGCCACCAACAATAAGTGGTACCGAAATGTTTTGAGATACTAAAACAATCATTTCTTCAGGCACAGCCAATTTTGCTCCGCTTCCAGCTTCAAGATAAATAAGTTTGTTGCCAATATATTCTCCGGCTTGTGCTGTTTGCATCACATAATTTGGATTGTTTCTATCCATAGGTTTGGTTTTACTTACGCGCTCTACTGCAGTTTCATTACCACTTTCTATAAGAATATATCCTGTAGATATTACTTCAAGTTGTGTTTGTTTTAGAATTGGAACGGCATTTACTTGATGTTCTATTAAATAATCTGGATTTCTACCAGAAAGTAGTGTAAGAAACAAAATACCATCGGCTTTATTTGATATTTGAGAAGGATTTCCGGGGAAAAGTACAATTGGCAACGTCGTAAATTCTTTTATTGAAAGAATTAATTCGTCAATAATTTGATTTTCAACACTACTGCCACCAATAAAAATATGGGTTGCTGGCGATTGGTTTATTTTTTCTACTAAAACAGAGACTTCATTTATTTTGATTTTGTCTGGATCAATAAGAATAGCCAAAAGTTTTTCGTTTTTGGATTTTGAAGTTATTATATTTTTATAAATTCTTGTCATAGGATTGAAACCGAAGGTACAGCAATTTTTATTTTTTGAAAGCGTAAACCAAAGTAAAATTTTCTACTTCATCAAAAAAAATATTAAAATGGTGTTTCTGGTTTTCAAAGTTGAGAATTGCAGTTGTTGTTTGTGATGTCAATTCGAAAGTTTTTACCCAAATATTATTTTTAAAACTTATACCTTCTTCGTTTCTAATTTTGAAAATCGCCTCTTTTGCACCCCATTTTACAGTTAGTTTTTTGATGTAATCTGTTTGATTCAATTTTTTTAATAAATGCAATTCGTTTTCATTGACAAATTTTTCTGCAATAAGAACAATTTTTTCTCTTTGCATTTCGATATCTATTCCAACCGTTTTATCACTAATAATTATTGTTGAAAATTCAAAAGAATGTGAAATAGAAATATGCTTCCCGTCATTTAAATGCGGTTTGCCAAATTGATCATAAGTCAAATCAAAATCAGAATAACTTGCTGTTTCTAAAAGTTTTCTGACACTTAGAAAACCTTTTTGATGCATTTCGGATTTCATTCCGTTCAATCTTATATGACTATTTTGGGTGAGTTTTACTTCACTTTTTAATTTTTCAAAAGTCTCTGTTATTTTCCAAACAAAAATAGTTGTTGTTGGATTATGGTTAATGATTTTGAATAATGGCATTTTAATTCCTTGATTTTTAGCCCCGATGGCAGTGAAAATCCTTTCTTGTCTTGAACTAGTTTCAAGATCTTGAAACTAGTTCAAGACAAGAAAGATTGCAACGTACAGCGGGAAATAGCTCCTAAATACTATTGGTTTTATGCTTCTATAAAATTATTTAATTGATATTGAAAACATTAGACAAATAAACAAATCATAAATATTACTAAATGTTTTTTAAATAATAAGTTATTACGTAAATTTGCAAAAATTTTACACATTACAAATATACTATAAA
The DNA here is from genome assembly GCA_043744095.1 of Flavobacterium sp. GTDB lineage: Bacteria > Bacteroidota > Bacteroidia > Flavobacteriales > Flavobacteriaceae > Flavobacterium. Next base: position 9,427 of record JAYTVI010000204.1, on the reverse strand, counting down.
TGAGTACAACAACTATGCCTTATGTGGCTTTCAAAGTAAAAGACATTTCTCTAGCAGCTTGGGGAAGAAAAGAAATTGAACTAGCAGAAGCTGAAATGCCAGGTTTAATGGCGCTTCGTGCTGAATACAAAAACGAACAACCATTAAAAGGTGCAAGAATTGCTGGATGTTTGCACATGACGATTCAAACTGCGGTTTTGATTGAAACTCTTATTGCTCTTGGTGCAGAGGTTACTTGGTCATCTTGTAACATCTTCTCTACTCAAGATCAAGCTGCTGCTGCTATTGCTGCTGCTGGAATTCAGGTTTATGCTTGGAAAGGTCTTGACGAAGAATCGTTTGACTGGTGTATTGAGCAAACATTATTTTTTGGCGAAGATAGAAAACCATTAAATATGATTTTGGATGATGGTGGCGATTTGACCAATATGGTTATTGATCGTTTTCCTGAATTGGTTGCTGGTATCAAAGGATTATCTGAAGAAACTACAACTGGAGTTCACAGATTATACGAAAGAGTTAAAGCGGGAACATTACCAATGCCAGCTATAAATGTGAATGACTCTGTAACTAAATCGAAATTTGATAATAAATATGGTTGTAAAGAAAGTGCGGTTGATGCTGTTCGTAGAGCAACAGATATTATGCTTGCCGGAAAAAGAGTAATTGTTTGCGGATATGGCGATGTAGGAAAAGGAACTGCAGCTTCTTTTCGTGGTGCTGGTTCGATAGTTACAGTTACCGAAATTGACCCAATTTGTGCGCTTCAAGCTGCAATGGACGGTTTTGAAGTTAAAAAATTAAACTCTGTTGTTGAAAATGCTGATATCATCATTACTACAACTGGAAATAAAGACATCGTTTTAGGTTCTCATTTCGAGAAAATGAAGGACAAAACAATCGTTTGTAATATTGGTCACTTCGATAACGAAATTGATATGGCTTGGTTAAATTCTAACCACGGTGCATCTAAAGTTGAAATCAAACCACAAGTTGATAAATATACTATCGGTGGTAAAGACATTTTGATTCTTGCTGAAGGTCGTTTGGTAAACTTAGGTTGTGCTACAGGTCACCCAAGTTTTGTAATGAGTAACTCATTCACAAACCAAACATTGGCTCAAATCGAATTATGGAAAAATAGCGCAGCATACAACAATGACGTTTATATGTTACCAAAACATTTGGACGAAAAAGTAGCTGCTTTACACCTTGCTAAATTAGGAGTTGAATTGGAAACTTTACGTGATGATCAAGCTGCTTATATTGGTGTTGACGTTGCTGGCCCTTTTAAACCAGAATATTACAGATATTAATCTTAATAAGATTTTATAATTATTGAAAACCTTCACTGACAAGTGAGGGTTTTTTATTTTATATTTACAGGAACTATTTTCTAATTTCATAACTAGACTTCTATGAAAAAAATTACTCTTCTTGTCATACTTGCAATCAGTTCTAATTTGTTTGCTCAAATAATAAATACAGTGCCTTATATTTTAACTGTTGATGAATTAAAACAATGGACTTCTAATGGAGTTACAGCTTCAACAGATTTAATAGCAACCGAAAATCTTGCTCCTCGATTTGTAAATACTGCTACTCAACTAAATCCGGTGTTATCAAATGATATGAAAATTGCATATTTGCCAGACGGAATGAATAATTTCGGAAATTACTATGGTGAACAGAGCCAATTTAATTTATATAATTTTACCCATTGGGCTTATATTGACAAGTTAGTTTGGTTTGGCGGAACAGCATCACAATCTATTCAAATTCCATCATCGCCTTGGGTAAATGCTGCTCATAAAAATGGAGTTAAAGTATTTGGTAATGTGTTTTTTGCACCAACAGTTTTTGGTGGGTCAACAGCTACCTTAACAAATTTTTTAGAACAAGATTTAAATGGAAATTTTGTTGCCATACCAAAAATGATAGCCATAATGCAGTATTATAATTTCGATGGTTGGTTTATCAATCAAGAAACAGCAACCAATGCCACCACAGGACAATTAATGTATGCATTTGTTCGTGATTTGACGCAGCAAGCAGAAGCAATTGGCAAAGAAGTAATGTGGTATGATTCTATGTTATTGAGTGGTTCAATTTCCTACCAAAATAGATTGAATAACAACAATGCTGTTTTTGTTCAAAATAATGAAGATAATGATTTAACAAATGGATATGAAAAAAAAGTAAGTAGTAGTATTTTTATTAATTTCTTTTGGTCTAGTTCTGCACTACCCACTTTTTCTAGAACAAAAGCTACAGCAATTGGTCGATCCTCTTTTGATGTTTTTACTGGAGTTGATATTTGGCCTGGAAGAAATCAAGGAAATTTTGAAACATCTGGAAATACTTTTATGGGCAATCTTCATGAAAATGCAACAACACCTATAACTTCATTAGGTATTTTTGCACCAAACTGTATTTTTAACAATTCCGTTTTTTCGAATTTTAATAATGACCCAACAGATGTTGCTACTTTTTATGCTGCCGAAAATCATTTATTCGCAGGAGATGATTCTAATCCAGCTACTGTTGACGCTACAGGTTTTAAAGGATTATCAAACTGGATTCCAGAAACTACGGTTATTAATACAATTCCGTTTCAAACAAATTTCTGTACAGGTCACGGGACAAAAAAATTTACAAGCGGCGTTCAAACTAGTTCAAATAGTTGGCACAATATGAACGATCAAGATATTTTGCCTACATGGCAATTTGCCTTTTCAGAAAACGGAATGCTGAGTGCAGCGTGGGATTTTGAAAATGCACTTGTAAAAGGAAATTCTTTGAAAATATCAGGAATTCTACCTGCAGATACTCCAATAGATTTGATGTTGTATAAAACTAAATTAAATGCTTCTGGTGGTGCATTGTCTTTCAATTTGTTTTATAAAACACTTGCAGAGAATCCAAATATGAAAGTTTTGATTGTTTATAGTGATGAGCCAAATCAAAAATATGAATTTACTTTTACTAGTGGTATTGTAATTGCTGGTTGGCAATTTGGTGAAATTAATGGATTTGTTTCCAATTTTCCTCAACGAGAAATTGCAATGATTGGTTTACGTTTTGAATCTCAAACAGATATCTCAAATTACAGTATCAATATAGGAGGAATTTATATTGATGAGATTTTTCTTAATACATCAAATAATAACAAGAACAATAATTATGTTAACGTAAGTTATCCAACACAAATAAACGAACCAATACTTTTTTCTATAAACTGGCCTGTTTCTCAAGAAATAAAATATGAAGTTTATGATTTACAAGGGAAATTAATTACAGAAAACAATATTGCTTTAAACGGAGTAACAACTGTTCCTTTCAAAACAATTGAGTTAAGTTCTGGTACATATATTGTGAAATTCTTTGATAATAAAAACATTAAGGAAGTCAAAAAGATAATTGTAAAATAAAGATTTTCAATTATTTATAAATTTTAATAGTGTAATGAATTATTTTTCATCATACTTTTTTTAAACTTACTTGCATTGTAGTGCCTTTATTAATTTCAGAATTCAATACTTTTATTTTGCCTTTATGATATTCTTCGACAATTCTTTTGGTTAACGAAAGTCCTAAACCCCATCCTCTTTTTTTGGTTGTAAAACCGGGTTCAAAAACATTTTTAAATTGATTTTTCGGAATACCTTTTCCTGAATCGGAAACATTTATTTTTACAAATCGATCATCGTCTTCTATCAAAATCGTTAATTTTCCTCTGCCTTTCATAGCGTCAATGGCATTTTTAACAAGGTTCTCTATTGTCCAACTATGCAACGCAGGATTTATAGAAACGAGAATTTCTTTTTTTGGTGCTTCGAAATTAAACACTACTTGTTTTGAAAATCTCGATTGTAAATAATCAAACGATTCTAAAGTTTCGGCAATAATATCTCTGTTTTCTAAAACTGGCTCTGAACCAATTTTAGAAAACCTATCGGTAATGGTTTGTAACCTGGTGATGTCTTTTTCTATTTCATCAACTGTTGTTTTGTCAACATTATCGGCTTTCATAATTTCGAGCCAACCTATTAATGAAGACAATGGCGTACCTATTTGATGTGCCGTTTCTTTTGCCATACCAGCCCAAAGTTTGTTTTGAGTTGCCATTTTGGTGCTTTTATAAAAATTATAAACCAACGCGCCAAACAAAACAATAATTAACACCAAAGCAATCGGATAATATTTTAGTTTATTTAGCAATGACGAATCGCCATAATACAAGTTATGCGTCTTGTTTTCTGCAATTTGCATAATGATTGGGTCATTTTGATTTTTTAGTTTTTGCCATAAGCTTTTGAGTTTAGACTTGTCTTTTATAACATCTTCATCTATATTTAAAAAATTTATTATAGAGTCATTTTCTGTTACAATAATTGGTATAGATGCCGTTTGAATAATTTGCAATGGTAATTCGATATCTGTATCAACACCAGCATTATTAAAAGTTTTTTGTGCCAACGCCCAATTTTGCATTTTTACTCTTTCTTCATTTTTGAATATTTGAAAAAAGGCATAGGTATTCCAAAGAATAAGAATAATAATTACAAACGAAGCCGCAATAAGAACCCAACGTGTACTAATTTTTCTATCAAAAAACTGCATAGTTATATTTTTCTGGCAATAAAAGTAATCAAATTTATTATGAGTAAGAATTCTAAAATAGAAATGCTAATGGTTAATAAATCCTAAAAACATATTTCTACATTCTTATTCTGATTTAGTATTTTTGTAAAAACTAAATTGACATGAAAAGTATTGAACCCAAAGAGGTAACTCCAGCTCAATTGCAAAGCTATTTACAAAGTGCAGTAGCACCAAGACCAATTGCATTTGCAAGTACTTTGAGCAAAACTGGAAAACCAAATTTGTCGCCTTTTAGTTTTTTTAATGTCTTTAGTTCCAATCCTCCAATTCTTATTTTTTCGCCAGCAAGAAGAGTTCGAGACAATACTATCAAACATACTTTGATAAATGCTGAAGCAACCAAAGAAGTGGTTATAAATGTTGTCAATTATAATATTGTACAACAAACATCTTTGTCGAGTACTGAATATGCAGAAGGTGTTGATGAATTTTTGAAGTCTGGATTGACTGCAATTCCATCTGATATTGTAAAACCATATCGTGTGAAAGAATCTCCTGTTCAATTTGAATGCAAAGTCAATCAAATTATTCCTCTAGGATATGAAGGTGGTGCAGGAAATTTGATAATTTGTGAAGTATTAAAAATTCATATTCACGAAAATGTTTTGGATGATAAGGGAATGATTGATCAACACAAAATAGATTTGGTATCACGATTAGGAAACAATTGGTATTCAAGATCCAATCAAGGATTGTTTGAAGTGCCAAAACCTTTATCTTCATTAGGCATTGGTGTAGATGCAATTCCAAATGACATTAAAGAAAGTCTCGTTTTTGATGGAAACGATTTAGGAAAATTAGGAAATATAGAAGCCTTGCCTAGCAATGAAGAAGTTAGTATATTTGTAAAAGAAAATTTTGCAGTAAAAGGAGTTTTAAGTTCAGATGATGTTTTAAAACAACATCAAAAAGCTAAAGAATATCTTAATAATGACGATGTTCTTTCGGCTTGGAAAGTGCTTTTAGCAAAGAAATTTTAAGAAATAATAAATATTAAATAGTACAGAAGATGGAAGTTACAGGAAAAATTAAAATGATTGATTCTACAAAAGAAGTAGGATCAGCTGGATTCAAAAAAAGAGATGTAGTTGTTACTACAGATGAGCAATATCCACAACATATTTTGGTTCAATTTGTTCAAGACAAATGCGATTTATTAAATAATTACCAAGTTGGTGAAGCTGTAAAAATTGACATCAATTTGAGAGGTAGAGAATGGACAAATCCGCAAGGAGAAACTGTTTATTTCAACACCATTCAAGGTTGGAGAATCGGGAAATTACAAGCCGAAGCACCACAAACACAAGCACCTCCAATGCCAGCTGCTGCTGCTTTTGAACCTGCTGCAAATTTTACAGAAGAAGAACACGACGATTTACCTTTCTAAAAACTAAATATTAAGATAGAATCAGAAATTTGAGTATACTTGAATTTCTGATTTTTTCATTTTATATCATTAATAAATCACAATGTACCTTTTAACAAACGATTTATTTTTTCCACCAGTATCTGAAACCACACCCGAAGGTATTTTAGCTTTTGGTGGAGATTTGTCATCAGAAAGGTTATTGTTAGCTTATAAAAGTGGTATATTTCCTTGGTTTGAAGAAGATGAACCCATACTTTGGTGGTCTCCAAATCCTAGAATGGTTTTATTTCTAAACGAATTGAAAGTTTCAAAAAATATGAGAAAAATCATAAACAACAATACTTTTCAAATCACTTATAATCAAAATTTTGAAGCAGTTATTGCAAATTGCCAAAAAACGCCTCGCAACGGACAAAACGGCACTTGGATAACAAACGAAATGATTGATGCGTATTGCAAACTTCACAAAGAAGGTATTGCAAAATCAGTAGAAGTATGGCAAAACAAGGAATTGGTTGGTGGTTTGTATGGCATCGATTTAGGTCATGTGTTTTGTGGTGAAAGTATGTTTTCTAAAGTGTCAAATGCATCAAAAACAGCATTTATTTCATTAGTAAATCAACTTAAAACACAAAATTATAAAATAATAGATTGCCAAGTTTATAATGAACATCTAGAAAGTTTAGGATGTCGTGAAATAAGTAGGGCTGATTTTATGAAATTAATAAAAATATAGGTTTTATATAAATTATTTAATTTATACCCTTATTTATTTGGGGTTCGTTTTTATATTTGTTTAAATTATAATAAATAAACATTATGAAAATAGGGGTTCCTAAAGAAATAAAAAACAACGAAAATCGTGTTGGATTAACTCCAGCAGGTGTTTTTGAGTTAGTAAAAAACAGTCACATTGTATATATTCAGCAAAATGCCGGAATAGGAAGTGGTTTTTTTGACGAAGATTATCAAGCAGCAGGCGCAATTCTAATTTCTTCTGCAAAAGAAATTTATTCCATAAGTGATTTAATTGTAAAAGTAAAGGAACCTGTAGACGAGGAATATCCTTTGATAAAAGAAAATCAAATCATATTTACCTATTTCCATTTTGCATCAAGTGCTCCTTTGACAAAAGCTATGATAATGAGCAAATCGATTTGTATTGCTTATGAAACGGTTCAGGATGAAGATGGTTCATTACCATTACTAACACCAATGTCTGAAGTTGCAGGAAGAATGGCTATTCAACAAGGTGCAAAATATTTAGAAAAACCTATCAAAGGAAGAGGAATTCTACTTGGAGGAGTACCTGGAGTTCCGCCCGGAAAAGTTTTAGTTTTAGGTGCTGGAGTTGTAGGAATTCAGGCTGCAAAAATGGCTGCAGGTTTAGGAGCACACGTTACTATTTTGGACGTAAATATGAAAAGACTTCGTTATGTAAACGATGTAATGCCCAATCACGTTGTTACAGAATTTTCGAGTGAATATAATATAAGACGTCATATAAAAAATCATGATTTAATTGTTGGAGCTGTTTTGGTCACTGGTGGTAAAGCACCAAAACTAATTACGCGAGACATGCTCAAAGAGATGAATCCAGGTACAGTTATGGTAGATGTTGCAGTAGATCAAGGTGGTTGTTTTGAAACTACAAAACCAACGACTCACGAAAATCCGACTTATATAATAGATGATGTTGTGCATTATTGTGTAACCAATATGCCAGGAGCTGTACCGTATACTTCTACTCTAGCATTAACAAATGTTACGTTACCATATGTTTTGAAAATTGCAAATCTAGGTTGGGAAAAAGCATGTGAACTCAACAAAGATTTGAAGAAAGGATTAAATATTGTAAAAGGAGAAATTGTATATGACGGAATTGAATCCTAAGTTTAGTTCGCTCTTTTCCAACAATCATCAACGTGATCGTCAACCATTCCTGTAGCTTGCATGTGTGCGTAAACTACAGTTGAACCTACGAATTTGAACCCACGCTTTTTTAAATCTTTACTTATAGCATCTGAAAGCGGTGTTGTTGCTTGCGCATCTCCAAGTGTTCTTAATGTATTTTTGATAGGTTTGTGGTTGACAAATCCCCATATATAGGTTGAAAAACTACCGAATTCTTCTCGTACTTTCATAAAAGCAATTGCATTAGAAACAGCAGCTCTAATTTTGAGTTGATTTCGAATTATACCTGCATCCAACAACAATTCTTGAATTTTTGATTCGTTATAATTGGCAATGATTTTATAATCAAATTGATTAAAAGCGGCTCTAAAATTTTCTCTTTTGTTTAGAATTGTAATCCAACTCAAACCAGCTTGAAAAGTTTCTAGAATAAGAAATTCAAATAGTTTTTCATCTTCAAAAACAGGAACTCCCCATTCTTCGTCGTGGTATTTTTTGTATAAATCACTAGACAAACACCATTTACATCTTATTTTTTCTTCCATTTTATTCCTCTTTAATGTGTTTATTAATCCAATGATGTCCCAAATATATTAAGGGAGTCAATAAAACGGCAATAACAAGCTTAAAAGTATATCCAGTTAAAGCAGAAGTGATAAAAGTTTCAAAATTTATTTTTCCGGGTAACCAAAACGCAATTCCAAGTACAATAAACGAATCAAAAAGTTGTGAAATCACAGTAGAACCTGTAGTTCTTAACCAAATTTTTCGATCACCTGTTTTGTTTTTAAAAAACCAAAAAACAGAAACATCAATCAATTGCGATACTAAAAACGCAACAATACTTCCAACAATTATCCACATACTTTGTCCAAAAACGGCTTGAAATTGATTGTCATTTACAGGACTAATTCCTTTAGCAGCAGGAACACTCATCGCCATTAGTAATACTATAAAGGCATAGGCAATTAATCCAGCTGTTATAAACGATAATTTTCTAACGCCTTTTTCGCCAAAATACTCATTGATTAAATCTGTAGTTAAAAAAACAATTGGCCAAGGCAAAATACCGATACTCATCACAAAAGGACCAATTTGTATCAATTTTCCTCCTATGAGTTCTGCCACAACTGCATTTGTAATAAATATTCCGGCTAGAATAACAAAAATAAATTCTTTCTTGGTTTTGAACATCTTTTTTTAGTTTTTCAAAATTAAACTTTTATTTTGATAGTTAAGTTTTTTGTAATAGTGAACATTTGTTAATTTTTGGGTTTAACTGTTAGTTTATCAAATCTATTGTTGCAAAAATTATTTAAAAGCACCTAAATAATAAAATAAGCTATACACCTAGTATCATGCACTTTACTACGGCTTTAATACGGCTTTGATACGGCTTTGATACGGAGTAGTAAATATCTTATTAGAAAACACAACATTACTATAAATGGAGAGTATTTTAATCTTTATAGCGGTTAC
>JAYTVI010000203.1:0-12113 GCA_043744095.1 Flavobacterium sp. | reverse complement strand
AAATTGTGGGTTTATAATTAGATTAGGTAAACTTTTATTTATACAATTTGTATTTGTTACATTAAAAGTTACTAAGGGTTTTTCATCTAACGAATAAGTACTTAATGTTTTACCACTACTTTTTTCTTTAAATATTGGTTCTTGAAAAGGTTTTAGAACAGGACACAAAGGGTTGTTGTTTTCAGTTGTAGTTTTTTTCAACATTGGACACCTCCTTGTCAAAAGGTGTTAAGACTAATTCACCATCAATGTATGACCAAACTCCTAAGTTAGTTGTGTGATAATATGAATTAAACAAAGAGTTTTTATTGTCTTTAATTAATATAGATTTTTTAAGTGGATTTAGATCGTCAGTAATATTTTTATTTGTTGTACTCAAGCTATACTCCTAAATTATTTTATTCAGGAGACTTACTTTTCTATAATATTTGTTAGTAAAAATATGTATTTCTATAAATAGACACTTACATATATAAGTATTTAATTTATTAAATACTTATATTTTTTTATCTTTACTAAATTATTATATGTAGATAAAATAGGCATTAGAAAAAGGATGTTTTGCTCTATTTTTTCTACCATTGTAAATCTTCTGACTGATTAATTAAAATTTTACAAAAACTATAATAGATCAGTCAGTTGAGGTTTTCTATCTAAATTGTTAATCTCTTCAAATATTTCTTCATTTTATAGTTAAATACTCTCATATAGACGATTTAAGATGGTATTATCAATCTTATATACATAACCCCTATTATCACTATTAAATCAATCTGTAGCATAGTTTAATGGGCTGTATATAGTACATTCAATTTCTCATTGAACATCAATATTATTAATGTTAAAGTTTAAAAGCTATCAGTGGTTAGTCTCACTGTTAACAACATCTAAAACCTAGTTATGCTAGGGGTCAACTATTTATAAGTGCCTCTGGTATGAAAAGTAGTTGCGGTTGGTAACAACTAGACTAAGCCCCTAGCACCTTTTAACTAACTAGGTGTTACCTTTATGAAAGAAACTAGAAAACTATTTTCAGCAATATTTGAAAAATACGATAATTCGTCCTTTCCGACTAAAACCAAAACTTATTTTATTGACGTAAGAAGTAGAGAAGGCGGAGTAGTAAAGAAATATCTTATCTTTGACGAGCTAATTTCCTCCACTATACCTAAAGAATTAAGCTTAGGCGAATATGTAGCCTTCTTGGCAGATATTGAATTTAAAAATGTTCAATTTTTGAACATTCTTGAATTAGGTGAGGTGTCTTTATGATAAAAAGTTACTCTATAACTATTCCACGTTCGGAAATATTGAATTTCTATATGGGTACAGTCCATGAGATAACAATACATTCTATATCAGAATGGCTTAAGTCTAAAACCTATAAACAGTTCATAGTTATTGAACGTGAATTTGTCATGGATGCTATCCAATATATAGAAATCAACAAATATAGTGACGGTTTCTTAGGACGAGATATTAGAGAAAAATGGGACTTGAAAACGATCAAGTCTTATCTTTGATATTTAATAATTTTTGTAAAAATCTTACGTTAGTTACAGTGGGCAGGTCTTACGTAAATTAATTGATCATTGTTTTTGGCTGGACTATGATTTTCATAATCGTAAATTACAGATTGAAAACAAAACCCGTAAGAATTAGATCCACCATCTTCTGGATGACACTCGTCTGGAGAATTAACCACCGTCATAATACCATCAATGTTAATAAAGTTTTCATGTTGAAGCATATATTCACCATACCATTGAATTTCAAAAGGTATTAATCGAATTAATGTTGCTATTTTATACCCACCTTTTTTGTCAATTAGTTTTTTCATTCTAATTAAAGCGTTTGAATCAAAAAGAAAAGGACTTGTAACAAATTCATAAAATTCTTGGTTTTTATTTCCAAAAAAGTCTTTTATAAATACATGCATGTCATATGCAGTAATACTTTGACCATTGTTTCTCATAATGGGACTAGCGCAACAACCTAACTTCCTATTTTTATTGTTTTCAATACGTGACTTTGGTAACTTCCAAGCGAATGTTTTTAAAACTCCATTCTTAAATAAAATTTTAGGATTAAAATCTTTAGTAAAATAATTATCAGAATCCATCATGATATAATTTTTAGCTATTTTAGTTAAGCCAAAACATAGCTTTACTACTTGTTGAGCTATATTGCCGTTTCCCGATACATCTGGCTCATTGCAACGCTCAAAGACTTCTTGTTCGCTTATAAATTGAGGTGTGTTTTTAATATCATTATTATCTTTAAGAATTTTGAATCTATTAACAAAAAGATCCCAGTCCTTAGCTGGAATGACAATAAAAAACGGAGTTTTATCAGCGCCCAAAAAATACCTTTCAAAGGATTGATATAATATTACACTGCGCTCTAAATCTCGTTTAAAAGACTTATTCATTATAGCTAAATCATATTGGTACTCGTTAGCTTCGTCTTTTTTTAACCAAAAACTTAATAAAACCAAAATTACCCCTCCTAATAATAGAGTGGGTAATATCATAAATATAAAAGATTTTTTCATAAATAACCGGAGGTTCGTTGTATTATTGTTTTTAATTTATCTTATTTAAAGCTTTAATTCTGTTATCTATAACCTCTTGAATGTCATGACGTTTCGGTTCTAACTCTATAGCCTTATCGCATGTTTCAACGGCTTCTTCATAACGTTTTAAATTATATAAAGGACAGAATTTGTTTTTATGTGGTTCAAAATATTTAGGATTCAACTCAATGGCTTTATTATAATTATCTATTGCTTCTTGGTATTTATTAAGATAACCAAGTGCTGCTCCTTTATTATTGTAAGCGTCATAACTGTTAGGATTAAACTCTATAACTTTATCAAAGTTTTCTATCGCTTCTAAATTTCTTCCTAGCATTAATAAAGAAATACCTTTATTTAAATAGACCATTTCATAATTAGCATTTAATTTAATTGCTAAATTGTAATTATCTATTGCTTTTTGATATTTACCAAGACGTGCCAAAGCTGTACCTTTATTAACATACAAATCTTTAAAATTAGATTTCGGTACTAACTCTAATATTTTATCAAAAAACTCTAAAGCTTCTTTATTTTTATTATTCTTTAAAGCTATGGTACCTTGTTTATAATATTGAACAAGAATTTCATTATCTATGGGTTTATTTGTAAATTTTTTATATTGATAAAAGTATATACCTACTAATAAAGCTAATATAAAAACAAAAAAATATTTTTTATTTTTTAATAACATCATTTTGAATTTTTTTAATAATCATAACTATCACCCAAAAGTGGTTGTGTATATTCATCAACTGGAACATCGCCAAACTTACCAATTCCAGCAATACAATGCATCATTTCTGGAGTAGCTAAGGCGTTTAAATTATTCCCTACTGTTAGAGCAAAAAGACCTAAACCAGCTACTACTTTTGCCTGCCATACACCTTGTTGTAAAACTTTTACTATTTCAGGGTGCTTTCCACATTCTTTGATTAATCCCATTGAGATTACTTTAACGCCAGTAGATAAAGCTTGCTCACAATGCTTTCCACCATATATAGCTATAGTATCAGCTTCAATTAATCCCTGATTTTTAGCATGTTGATCAACAACATATTTTAAACCCTTTAATGTAAAATCTATAGCAGATTTTATCGCTTCATTACCTGTTGCAGTAATCTTTTTTAGGATAATCGCTATATCTTGACTTTTAAGTGATGATAAACTATTCACAAAATATTCTTCACCATTTTGTGTAATTTGATTATTAGAAATGTTTAGATTTTTTAAATTTGGAAATCTACCCCATGCCAGAGAATCGACCATGTATTTAGCTCCGTCATCACCAATGAGATTATTTGAGAAGTTCATTGTTACGATATACCTGCCAGCTAAAATATTATCAAAACGTAAACCATAAAATAAATTCTCTACTCCCCCGAATCCTATTTTATTATTACTCACATCAAATACATCTAAATCCAGTCTTTGATACTGTAGATTACCTACAAGTACTGCTATCTCACTATCTGTTAAGCTGTTGTTTCTAAGATTTATAGTTTTGTCTGGTACAAGATATCCATGAGCTGGGCTACTTGTTCTATCCATTATAGATTTAAACGAGATATTGTAAGCATGTTTGCCTGGTGCATAATCATAACCGTCTGCGTATGATCCGCCGTGCGTATTAATACCACCAGAACCTCCACCAGTTCCACTTGTACCATTACCTCCTTGGTAACCATTAGAAGAATAGTCACTATGAGTTATTATTAAGGTACCACCTTTTGATACCCCACCATTAACATCTATAGAATTACCACTACTTTTTTTTACCATCACACCCATAAGATGACCACTTACCACCACCTTTGCTTCTACTAAACATAAATAACCTCGAATAATTGATTTACATTCTTTCAAATAACCAGAATTTCTAGCTTAAAACAAGTGAAATATACAATTTATAATTGCGATAGTTCTTAACTGTAATAATATACTGGTTAAATAATTATTCGGGTAAACTTATGACTGATGATATTCTACTAAAGACTGGTATTGTTAAATTTTATTCTCTTGCTGCTGGTTATGGTTTTATAGTGGATGATCAGACTGGTGCAGATATTTTTGTTCATTTAAACAATTTGAAAGAATGTGGTTTAAACAAACTAAATAAGGATAATAAAGTTAGTTTTGTACAAAATAAGATAAGGTGCTAGGTTTTACGCTACAGATATCAAATTGTTATAATTATGAAATCTATACCTTGTTCCAGTGTTGTTAAAAACTATAATAATTGTAGATTTATCGCATAGGATTTACCTTTTTTGGTAAATAGTTCATAACCTACATATTGATTGTTAACGAGACTTCTATAGCCTGCTTTTTCTACTTCGCTAATATGGATAAATATATCCTCGCTACCATCATCAGGCTCAATAAATCCATAACCTTTATCTAAGTTAAACCACTTTACTTTTCCTTTCTCCATAATTTTTCAAGACTTAATTATTACAAGCATCTTTCAACTTTTTACCAGTTTTAAACTTAGGTTGATTATAGGCTTTAATCTGTATAACTTCACCATTGCGAGGGTTGCGACCTGATCTTGGAGCTATTTTAGTAATATAAAAATTACCAAAACCTACAAGAGATATCTCATTACCTTGCCCCATAGCATCAATTACCGAAGAAGTGAACATATCTATAGCTTTCTCAGCTTCTACTTTTTTACAATTATGTTGATTAGCTAGGTGTGTTATAAATTATTGTTTGTTCATTTTAAATTTCTTTTTTATATATTGTTTAAGTTTAAAGTACTACCATTCCCACTTTTCAGGAATGTAAATGTTTAGTTTGCTATTAGTTTTAGTACGTTCTTTTGCTAATTCTATTGATTTATAACCGGTATAATCCGTAAATGTTTCACTTACTGAAATAAGTGTCTTTTTGCTATTACTAATACGCTTTTTAAAAATACCATTAATACAAGTAGCACCAACATTAAAATTATCTGCTATATCTTTAATAGTCATACCAGTATCACGCATTTTTATAGCTTCTTGTTTTTGTTCTGCTGTTAAAACATTTTTTATATTTTCTAATTTCAATATTATGTTTTTTTATAAATCTGCGTATTGTGGGAGGAGTAACACTAAACAAATTACTAATTTGTTCGGTAGTTTTACCAGTCTCATACAAAGTAGCAATTTTTTCTTTATCTAATTCTATTGTTTTATTAGCCATCAACGTAATAATTTTTTAACATAATGTCTATTAAAAATCATAAAATAATTATCAATAGACATTATAAATATAATTTATTATAAAATAATCTTTAAACCATTATCAACTGTTTCAAAACTTGCAGTTGTAAGATCTTTATATTTATCAACAACATTATCTATTGTAAATTGAATATAATATACATCTTTAAAATTATAAATTCTAAATCCTCTATTATCTTCTGCAATTTTTAGAAAATAATTATTTATATTTTTATCATCTTTAAAAACCGCAATACTATTTCCTTTAAACCACGATAATTCATTTAGAAGCATAGGTGAAAAATATACTTTCATTATATACAATTCATTATTTCTTGGTGTTTTATACTTTTTAGGCATTATCTTAACTTTAACTTCACTAATAGTACTTTTAATTGATGTTCTAGGATATATTCTAGTTAATTCCATATATTTTATACCTTTATATAATTTTAAGTTATTTTTTATTTTCTTAGTAGACTTTTTAAATAACACGTTCATTTTAATATATTTTATATAATTATGTCAATTAAATATTCAACATTGATATTTAAGATTTTTTATTTAATAAGCCTTAGTCCAAGATTCTTTAAAAATAAGTTTCATAATATCTAAAGTATCTTTACGACTTAAATATTTACTTTGAATCATCTTTTTAATCATTTCATTAGAATATCTTTTCATATCAGACATTTTTAAAGTTTCTGGGGGTACTACACTTTCAAATTCATTTTTATAAACTAGATCATTTATAATTTTAAAAGCTTGTATATCATCTTTAGGTATTCTATCTTGATAATGATTTAATTTCTCATTGATGATATAAAGCAACTTATAATTAATCTCATTTAATAAGTCATTACAACTATTATTTTGTTCTATAGGATTTTTAGTTTTAAAAGTTTTTAAAACTTCATCAAAATTGATATTTAATGATATATCGTTATCATCTTCACTATGAGATTCAAAGTTTATAATTGGTATTTGTCTTTTAAAATTAACACTATTTTTATATTCAATCAAATCTTCAATTTTAAAATCATTGTGTAAAACTTCTAACTCTTTATAAATAATATTTACATCAACATTATCATTAAGACGTGTATCAATATAATTTTTAAAGTCTACATTTTCTTTTAGAAAATTATTTAATTTTGTCATGATTAAGATCTCACTTTAGTTTTTTTAGAATTAGCAACATCACGATTATGATTTGAAGTTAAATCATGTTTAGAATGATGTTGATATAACATTTCTTTGTTATTATTCAAATATCTTTTTACTACAGGAACACTGAACTTTTTAATTTTTAATAAAGTTGTTTGATTAATATAGATTTTATCATCTTTGAGTTTAGCTTTATCATTATCTAACATTATATTTTTTACAACTTCATCAAGTCTATTGTTTGATTCTAAAGTATTTTTATGTTCAAGTTTACCTAGTTTATTATTTTTTATAATACGATTACAAAATGGAATTACTGCCATTTTCACAAGCTCTTGCGGAGAAATATTTTTTATTGAAAGAGCATTATAAAAAGTTGTTTGCTCTTGTTGATTAAACAATTTTTCATTAAGCGCATAATGATTTAAAAGTTCTACTAATAACTCCGAATGACTTTTAAAATGTTTCTCATCTTTTAGCTGTTCAAATTGTCTTTTTACAGATGAATCAATACCCCTAATATTTAGTTGTTTGGTATTCTCTTTCTCAATCATAATACTACCTACTTGTTATCTATGTGTAGTATACTATATTAATAAACACTATGCAAGAATAAAATACACTACATTGTAAAAATATTTATTCTAAATAAAAATCAAAGTAACTATTACAAGTATTTAGATCATCTTCACTATGTCCTAAAATTTCAGAATAATAACATTGCGGAGTTTTACGATTGTCTTTTTTATATTTAGCACAAGCAATAGTCGCATAAATAGCTCTTAAATCTTTGGCTGTAATATCACCCTCAACAAACTCGCTAAAATGTTTTTTTACTCTTAAACTTAATTCTTTAGAACAATTAGAATGAAATGTAGCAGGATTGTTTATGTATTGAGGCTTATTTAACCTAATCTCTTTTAAACAAGTGATAATAGGTTTTGTTGTACTCAATAAAGGTATTTTATAATCCTTACATTCTTTTCCTTTAGTTTTTAATTGACCTTTAAAAACAACTATATTTTCACTAAAAGGTGTAAATTCAGCAGTACAACCTATTTCAGCAACTCTACGACCTGTCAAAGCTGCTAAGGCTAAAACTCTATTAATGTAAGATTTTGATGATAGTAAGAATACAGCTCTATCAATAAAACCTAGAGGATTTTTTATAAGTTTTAAATTTGATTGTTCTTTTTTTACTTTAGCTTTGTAATTGTTGTTAACCGTATTAGTTTCATCTTTTGTAAGCTTTAAACTTCTAACTGCATTATATTTTTTAATAAGGTGTTTAAAATCAATAATACTAACATGATATTTAGCTGCTGTTTGTAATAAAATATTAATACCCATACTTTTATTTTTTGTTATTTCAACTATAGCTTTAAAGATATCATTGTAATTTACATAATTATTTTTTAGATAATGATTAGCAAATCCATTTCTATATATTGTAAAACTAGCTTTTCTACTTTCTAAAGTATTATAACTATTAGTAATATATTCCTTTTCTAAATTACATATACTTATTAGTTCTTCATCACTAATACAAACACCAATCTTATTGTAAAACTCATCTATTCTAAGTCTACCCATTAAATACCTTGTTATAAAAATTTTATACTTGCAATGTAACATATTATATTGTAAATTACAATAAGTATAATTACATTATGTAATAATACAAAATAAAAAAGGTATAAAAAATGGAAATAGAAAAAAATACTGACAAAAATGAAATTGAATTAGGCATATCTAAAAGAATATTAATTGATAAAAACTATTATGCTAAAGGTATTTTAATAAAAACCTATTTAGAAAAAGATGTAGAAGGAATAGATAATAATTATGATAGATATGTATTCACTTTTGGATTTATGAATAGTCAAACAAAACAACCTGATTATGAAATAGTTTTTTATACAGGTACTAAATTAAATCCTGAACCTATAAAAATATTAAATGATACTAGAGGATCTAAAAAAAGAGTTAAAGTATATAATCGTCTAACTGAAATTTGTAAAAATTTAAAATTTATAGAAATAGATAAATTAGATGAATATACAACAAAAGAATTAAAGGATATTCAAAATAAAATATTCAATACATCTAATTTAAAAGTAACCGCTAAAATAACTAGAAATAAAAACGGTTTTTATGAAATAGACGAAAAAACTTTAACATTATTAGATTAAAAATTATATTTTTAAATATAGATTATACAACTATAAAAATTATAATCACTTAGAATAAAAATCTAGGTGATTATAAACCGATTTCTTTCATCATATCATCATAATCTTCAAAAATATTAGTCACTTTTTTATCTTTTAATATGTAATCATTTATTTTTGTACTATTAAACAATTTTATTAATTCCAAAATTTCATCTTGAGACATAGAATTGTTATTGATTAATGATTGAAATAAAGTAATTTTAGAATGTTGAAACTCTTTCATGTTGTTTATATCCTTAAAAACATTTGAAGTATCCACTTCATTTAACCATTCTTTAGGCATGGAAGCTAATTCTTTAAAATAAATTTGATAAGCCCAAGCCTCACCAGATTTCATTTTCTCACGCAATTCTTGATATATTTCTGATGAGTCATTAATTGCTAGTTTTCTCAATTCCATTAGCTGTTTTCTTAAGGGTGAAAAAGAACCTTTAGGACGCCCGTTTGGATTACCTGAAACTCCTTTTTTTAAAATTGTATTCTTTTATAGTCATATTTTTGTAATTCTTTGATAATAACAATAAATTGTACCATATTTTCAACTGAACAACAAACAAAGCGATCTATCATAATTCTAGTTCACCTATTAATTACCTATTATTTAATGGCAAAAACTAAAAAAACATCTCTTTTTTATAGTGTAGAGAAACCTCTATTCATCAAACTATTTTATACTTTAGATAAATAGTTTCACCTGCATTTTACCTGTTATTTGCAGGTGAATACTAAAAAAACGTCTCTTTTTTATAGTACTCCGAAAAACCCTCTTATCCTTAATTAACACTCTCTTTTTTATAAGACCGAAAAAATGTCTTATTTATAAGCTTCGGAAACTACGGAAACCTCTTTTTTATAAATTACTGGAACTCACAGACAACATAACTTCTTATAGTGGTTATAGACTCCGATTATTACCTAAAACCCATTGAAAATACATTTTGCCTATTAATTACCTATTATCTGTAGGCAAACACACATTTCTTTTCATAATAACTTGAGTCCATAATACCTATAGGAGAATTCCAATAAAAATGATCTATAAAACCGAACTTTTTTATCTAATTTAATCTAAAAAACCAAATAATACCGAATTATTCAAAACCACCCTCTAACCTTTATATTATAAGGTGTACAAGGATTATCCTATAATTTTATTTATTTTTTAAAAAGTCACTTTTTTAAACGTCTAAAAACCTAATAAACATAAGGTGTGTAGAGTATTTAATAAAAGTAGTTTTTTCAATTTTTGAACAAAATTTGCCGAGACCATTTTTTAAATCTGTCCTCTACAACCCTTTATCTAAAAGGTCTAAAGGGGTATTTTTTAGAGGTTTAATTTTGCTGTGAATAAAGTATAAATATGCCAAAAAAAAGGTTTATTAACAGCAAAATTAAAAACTGCTTTTATCCCTTTATATTAAAGGCTTTCAGGTATGTTTTTTTAACAAAATCTCGTTCAGTTTTGCTATTATGGGGGTAATAAAAACAGTAAAACATCAAAAACAGTAAAACTGATGAAACCACCAAGCAAAAAAAACAGCAAAACTATCCAAACATTCAAACTGTAAAAATAAAGAGACGAGTGAGTTATCTAAATATGAAAAGTTGAAACAAAGACGACTAAAACCATAAATAGGTCTAAAAACCTACAAAGATATATGGCATACGAAAGAAGAGGCTAAAAACACGCTTAAAATGGGTAATTCAATGAATTAAACATACAATATGGGCTTACCAGTCCTTTAAGCGGGATAGTTCTATTGACAAGTATCTACAATGTAGTTACAATATTATATAGAACAAGAAAAATATAAGGAAAAAAGACCATGTACGCAGAAATTATAAAAATTGGTAACTCAAGAGGATTGAGAATACCTAAAGCATTTCTCAAACAATCAAATATAAAAAATACTGTCCAACTAACAGTAAAAGACCATTCACTAATCATAACCCCATATGAGGAAGTAAGATCAGGATGGGAGGATAGTTTTAAACTTATGGCAGAAAACGAGGATGACGTATTTTTAGATATGGATAATATAGAACACTCTTGGGATGAAGAGGAATGGATATGGTAGATACTAATCGATTTGATATTTTACTAGTTTCTTTTGATCCCTCTCAAGGTCATGAGATTAAGAAAACAAGGCCGTGTGTGATAGTCTCACCTAATGAGATGAATAAATATATAAAAACACTTATCGTTGCACCCATGACAAGCAAGATTAGAAATTATCCAACTCGCATACCTGTAGTTTTTGAAGGTAAAGAAGGAACAATCGCTCTAGATCAAATTCGCACTATAGATAAGTCTAGGATAATACGAAATCTTGGAACATTAGACACTAAAACCGCAACTTTAGTTTTAGAGACATTAGGTAGAATGTTTAGCTAATTGACCTACTAATAACAACCAAACAGCATATTTTTAATAGATTACAGGTACTCATAAAAAATATAATTTCCTAATAGTGATTGTGGACTACACTTATTACCTTAAAATTCTTTCTCAATTACTTTCTCTTTTTTATAACGTTCAGGTACTTACAAAATATACTACCATATTTGATAGTATCCTTACTCCAAAATCCCTATAGCAAAATTCCAATAAAAATAATCTATAAAACTGATCTGTTTTTTATCAATTTAATCTAAAAACCCGAATAATACTGAATTATTCAAAACCACCCTCTAACCTTTATATTATAAGGTGTACAAGGATTATGCTATAATTTCATTTATTTTTAAAAAAGTCACTTTTTTAAACATCTGCAAACCTAATAAACATAAGGTGTATAGAGTATTTAATAAAAGTAGTTTTTTCAATTTTTGAACAAAATTTGCCGAGACCATTTTTTAAATCTGTCCTCTACATCCCTTTATCTAAAAGGGCTAGAAGGGTGTTTTTTAGAGGTTTAATTTTGCTAT
>JAYTVI010000202.1:0-12115 GCA_043744095.1 Flavobacterium sp. | reverse complement strand
TAAATCTGATAACCTATAATATTCAAAAAACCTAAAGGAATAGAACCTACAAAACTTACTAGAAAACCAATCAATATGTTTTTTAGCGTTTTCATATTTTTAGAAATTCACGATTTTTTTGCTTTGTGTAAGATGCAATTTATATTCTGCCATTCCTTTTTTGTGAGATAAGAAAGGTACACCTTTTTTGTGATTGGCTACACTTATTTTATACATATAAGTAATGTGACGTGCAAGTTCTTTCCAAGCAAAAACAATTGAATGTTTTGGGTCGTAAATATGTGTTGGTTCACTTGCTGCACCATTTAATTCTACAACTGAGAAATTTTTTCCTTGTTCTAATTCTTCCCAATTGTTGTACATCAAATCCATTCTGCCGAAATAAAATTCTGGAATTTGAAGACACATTTCGTTAATTACTTCAGTCAATTTATCAGAAATTAAATGACTGTGATCTATAAATTTTGCGCCACGAGCGTGGTTTCCGTATGGAACAAGATTTCGTTTTTCGCCTTTTCTTAATACATCATTTAATCCCCATCCATATTCTGCAGTCAATTTCTTTAATTGAAGTTCATACCTTGGGTTTGCTTTAATCAGATCTAATAGTGTCGATTTTCCATCACCTTCAACAATTAAAAATTCTTTAGAAACAATTCCAGTTATTTTTCCTTTTTTTTCATTTGGAAAACGAACATAAAATATACCAACTTCATTTTCATAAGGAATTAAATCCTGCATTAAATAATCGAAATCAGCTTTTTTATGGTATTTTTCTAACTCATCAAGATGTATAATTTTTTTTACTGCCGAACCTCGAAGTCCTATATCTGGTTTTACAATAAAAGGTAGCTTTATTTCTGATTTTTGAAGTTTTTGAATTACATCTTCATAAGAAAAATGTTTTGGGATTAACTCTGTTTTTGGATAATATTTTTGAGGAATTAACTCATAAATTGCTTTTTTGCTTTCCATAAAAAAACCTCCGTTTTTTATTAATGGGTTGCAAGCATTAAAAAAAAAGATGCTTCTAGATTTTAAAGCATAAAAACTCCATAAAAAATAAATAGGAATGTAAACAAGCCCAAATGGCCAATATTCCCAATGTCTAAGTTTATGAAAGAATAGTTTCAAATAATTTTTTTTATACAATAATAAACGAATTTTCAAACTCAGAATGCCTAGTCAAATCATAATGCATCATAGAAACTTTGTTGTCTTCAAGAACGGTTTGTGTGATACTCAATGTTTTTAGATTGTCATTTCTATTGATTATCAAGCCGTTTTCTAGATTTTCATTTTCTGTATATCGATGAAAATTAAACATCTCTTTTTCTGAAATTGTTGGTTTTGTTTCTAAAAACTCATAAAACCACTCTGCTCTTTTTTCTCTAATGTCTTTTGGATATAAAGTTGATGAAGACCAAACATAATTTTTATTTGTGTCAAGCAATACAGTTTCTCTATCTAAACCATTCCAACGCAATTGATATAAGTTTTGATTTTGATATAAAACAAGAGTAAAAGGTTCGATTCCGACAAGATTTATTTCTTTCCAAAAGGCTATTGGTGATTGATTACTTATGATGTCCAGAAGAATTAATCCACGACTTTTTCTATATGGTGGTTGCCATTTATGTTTTTCTGAAGCTCCGTTTAATAAAACCAAAACAGTTGCGTTATCAGTTACTGCAAACCAAGTTCCTCCAGCTTTTGGGTCTTTTGGAAAAAAAATATTTTTATTGTTAATTAAATAATTTTTTGGCTCAATTGATGGTCTTAAAACTTGTTCATCACGATTGGAAGTAATGATTATTTTATTGTTAGTACAAACAAAACTTACTGTACACATTGATTTCTATATTCAATAGTAGAACGAGCTACTCCAAAATTGGAATTGATATTTAAAGAATCATATTGCAAAATGGCTACTTTTATCAAGGCTTGATGATGTATGCAATGTTCTAGATTGTAAAGTAATTCTCTATAATAATTGCTTTCTATTCTAATTTCTTCACCATCTATAATTTGTTGTAACTCAATTTTTTTATCAGATTTGTCAAGATTAATTTTTATTATATCCATCGTTTTTATTGCAAATTCTGTATTGGTTTGAATCTGAATATTGCGTTCTCGTTTGTCATAATTTACAATCCCAGATAGGTATTGGTTTTCTAAACAAAGAAACATCTCAATGATATGTCTAGTATGTTCTCCGATACTAGCATTACTTAATTCTGAACATGGTTTTGAATATTCAGAATCAGAAAGTTGATCTAGCAAATCAATCAATTCGTTGAGGCTATTATGTATAGATGGTAACAACATTAAAGTTTCGATTTTATTAAATCTAAAATTTTATTTCTATTGATAGAAACTATTACTAAACAACAAAGAAACGTAATTATTGCCAAAATAAAAAGTGTTCCACCATCGTTTTTCACTTCAATCCCTAAAATAAAAAGATGAGAAAATATTGCGCCAGTCATTGTACCTAATCCAAGAAGCGCACCATATGCTGATGTACGTGGAATTAATATTAAAACAGAGGCAATCAATTCGACTATTCCTGAGCCAATTCTGCCAAAAGGTTCAATACCTAATGTGGTAAATATATATACACTTTCCTCTGCACCTGAAAATTTAAAATATAATGTTTGGACTAAGATAACAACTGTAATAAGTTTTATTATCCAAATAAAAATTGATGATTTCATAATGAGTTATTTTTTAGTTGATAAATTTTTTCCAATTTGATTCTGCTTTCTTCTTCAAATTAACTTCATCTTTATTCCACGATTTTAACGTGTTATTAAAATAAGCATTATAAAACAGATACAATTTTCCGTCAAGAATTTTAAAAGTTTCTGGATCAACTTCTACTTTCTCTGCAGAACTTCCCATTGCATAGGCACACCATCCTCCAAATTGAGGTTCGTAATTTGTTGGATTTTTAACAAAAGTCTCTTTATTAGCTTGTGTAGAAAAATAATAAGTAACTCCTTCATAACTTGATACAATTTCTTTTTTTCCTTTTACAGCTTTTTTCTGGGTAAAATAAGAAACAGCATCATAACCTTGTATGGCTAGACCTTTTTCTAAATTGAATTGTGCTTTTCTTTTTGAAGCTATTTGCGCAAAAGTTGAAGCAGATAACAGAAATACAAATAAAACTAAAATTGATTTTTTCATTTAAAATATTTTTTAATTGTTTTTAATAGTACAAATGTAAATGTGTTAGAAATTAGATTTTGTCTGCTAGTTTACATTTGAGTAAAAAAATTAAAAAGAAATTTTATAAATTAAACTTGCTACAATTCCTCTTGTTAAACCATCAGGTCTTATTTCTCTCACCAATAAAGGACTTGCTAGCGAAAGTTCTAATTTACTTACTTCGTTTAATTTGTATATTCCTACAAGATTAGCATTTATAGTTAGACCGTCTGAGTTTTTTATTGTTTCTCTTTTTCCGAAAATATTTTCAAAACTATCTTCACCTAAATGATATATAAATAATGCATTTGGTTTAAAAGTAAATTTTTTGTTGGTACTAAAAAAAGTATAAGTTGTTCTAAACAAGGCATCAGATTTTCTTTCAAATAAGTTGTTTGAAGGAAATTCCTGTGTATTTGAGTATTCTTTAAAATATGAATTTTTATTAGAATTAATTACTGGAATTTGAATAGCTGTATTAAAATCCCATTTTTTATAACTTAAATTACCTCCTAAAAACAAATCAAAAGTTCCTAAACTAGATTGATAATCCATTGGTAACGAGTATCCATTTATTTTGAGATTAGCACTATTTAATGGAAACTTGAATCCTACCACAGTTGACCATTTTTTATTGTTTTTTTCTTTGAAAGTATAATTTCCTGCTAAATATGCATCGCCTAATGCTGCACGAGTGCCAAAATTACCAGTTGCCGATGAAAAGGTTACTCTCGAACTAAGTGAAAATTTTTCATTTATTTGTCTGGCATAAGAAACATAAGGAGAAAAATAGGACACATATTCTTTTCCTATTCCATAAATCGCAGCTATTTCAAGCTTGTTTTTAAGTGTTTTTTCATTTTCTTGTAAAGTGTGTCCTATTGAGCAAATTCCTGCATCACTACATCCTTGAGCAGATGTTAATTGAGTAAGTAAAATTATCGCAAAAATATAAAGTATCTTTTTCATTTTATTTTTAATTTTGAGTTAATTGAGCTATTGCAAACAAATGATTGTATTGTTGACAATGAATTAAAACATACTTAAATTCAGTAAAATCAACACCTTGAGGGATTTTATATGTTGCCGTTGGGTTTAAATTTCCCAGATTGACAAATTCTACTGGAGAATCCGATTTAGATAAATAAACTTTTAAATCTGGTCCTTCAGAAACAGAAAAATTCTCTAATTTTAAAATATACTGATTGTTTTCTAAATATATTTTGACATTTCCTTCAGCTGAAATTCCTGATGTTGGTGCAAATATTCCTGAATATTTCAAAATTGAATTTTCAGAAATAGGGTTCGAATTAATTTTGTCTTTTGTAAGTTCTCCTTCTATTTCACAGGAAGATAACACAAAAAGAAATGAGAGGAGTAAAAATAGCTTTTTCATAATTAAATTTATTTTTTAAGTAAAATTAAAACTTAAAAAAAGGTTAATATGTCGGCTAGTTTACATCTGGTTATAATCTTATCAAAATTTCGAAATATCATCAATCAATATTTCTTTTCTACCATAATAAATAAGGTTTTTCTCTTCCAATTCATTAAGCAGCAAAGTAGCAGTTTGTCTTGATGTACAAATGATTTGAGCTATATCTGCTTGAGTAAGATAATTTTCAATAGTAACTTTATTTCCCTCAATTTTTCCTTCTTTTTCGGCCCAATTTTTCAGGAAACTCATCAATCTGGTTTTGGCATCTTTAGATACTAAGTTTGAATAATTGTTTTTAATTCGCTTCATTTTCAATCCAACAAATTTTGTGTAAGAAAGCGCTAATGCGGGATTACGAACCAATAAATCTTCAAAATCAGACATTAAAAAGCTACAAATAGAGACTTCATCAGTGAGTACTTTTGCATACTCATTTACTTCAGTATCGCTTTCAAGAGACAATTCTCCAAACAAATCACCTTTTTGAAGAATTTCTTTAATTGTTTCATTTCCATCTTCATCAACCGAAACGATTTTGATATTGCCTTTTTTTAGTAAAAAAATTCTAGGAACATCTGATGATGAAAAGTAAATTACATCGCCTTTTTTTGCTTTTTTGAATCCTGTTATAATACACAATTGTTTGATTTGTGACATACTTAATGTCCAAAACAATTTGTGATCACGTAAGTACCAATATTTTAATTCTTCATACATAGATAATACCGCTAATGTTTTTTGAATAAAAAACCCTTTAAATAGAAGTTATTTAAAGGGTTAAATGTAATTGATTTTATTTTATTAAACCAATCCTCTTGAAATTACTATTCGTTGAATTTCAGAAGTTCCTTCATAAATTTGAGTAATTTTTGAATCACGCATCATTCTTTCTACGTGATATTCTGCAACATAACCGTTTCCTCCATGAATTTGAACGGCTTCGTTTGCTACTTCTAGAGCAATTTCAGATGCATATAATTTTGCCATTGCACCAGAATGGGCAATATCTTTGCCTTCGTCTTTTTCGCAAGCAGCTTTCATTACTAACAATTTTGCTGCTGTAACTTTTACATACATATCAGCCAACTTAAAGGCAATTGCTTGATGATTAAAAATTTCTTTTCCAAAAGCTTTTCTTTCATGAGAATATTTCAAAGCAATTTCGTAAGCTCCAGTTGCAATTCCTAATGCTTGAGATGCAATTCCGATTCTTCCACCGTTTAAGACATTCATTGCAAAAGCAAAACCAAAACCGTCTTCTCCAATTCTATTTTCTTTTGGGATTTTCACATCTGTAAACATTAACGAATGTGTATCGCTACCGCGAATTCCCATTTTTCTTTCTTTTGGGCCAATTTCAAAACCTGCCCAACCTTTTTCAACAATAAAAGCATTAATACCTCGATGTCCTTTTTCTATATCAGTTTGCGCTATTACTAAATAAGTTGAAGCTGTTGCACCGTTTGTAATCCAGTTTTTTGTGCCATTCATTAAATAATGATCTCCTTTATCAATTGCAGTTGTTTTTTGAGAAGTTGCATCGCTTCCTGCTTCTGGTTCAGACAAACAAAAAGCACCTATAACTTCTCCTTTAGCAAGCGGAACTAAATATTTCATTTTTTGCTCTTCGTTGCAATATTTTTCTAAACCTGCACAAACTAGTGAGTTGTTTACAGACATAATTACAGCTGCAGAGGCATCTACTTTTGCAATTTCGGTCATTGCTAAAACATACGAAATACTATCTAATCCTGCACCACCATATTTAGGATCTACCATCATTCCCATAAAACCTAGCTCTGCCATCATTTTGACTTGCTCAGTTGGAAATTTTGAATGTTCATCTCTTTCTATTACTCCAGGCAATAATTCTGCTACTGCAAAATCTTTGGCTGCTTGTTGAATCATTAAATGTTCTTCGGTAAGATTAAAATCCATATTGTGTAGTAAAAGTGGTTTTGATTTCTTTAAATTTGAGGCAAAAATAACGCATTTAAATTAAATTCTCAAACGTTTTCGTAATTTTAGCCAATGTTTAAAGATAACTATAATGTAATAGGTGTAATGTCAGGAACATCGCTTGATGGAATTGACTTAGCTCATATTTATTTTTCTATAGAAAATAGTAAATGGGATTTTAAAATCCTTGAAAGCGAAACAATTCCATATGATAATCAATGGTTAAACAAATTAAAAGCAGCCATAAATTATTCTAAAACTCAATTAGAAAATCTAAATCTAGACTACACACAATTATTAGCATCTATTATATCTGAATTTATTGTCAAAAATAAAATCAATACTCTTGATGCTGTTTGTTCTCATGGACATACAATTTTACATCAACCTCAAAAGGGTTATACTCTGCAAATAGGAAATCTTCCTGAAATTGCAAAATATACAAATCAAAAAGTTATTTGTGATTTTAGAGTTCAAGATGTACAACTTGGTGGGCAAGGTGCACCATTAGTTCCTATTGGAGATAGAATTTTGTTTTCAGAAAATGACTATTGTTTGAATCTCGGTGGTTTTTCTAATATTTCTTTCGAGAAAAATGGAAAGAGAATTGCTTTTGATATTTCTCCTGTTAATACTGTATTGAATTTTTATGCAAATAAATTTAATTTAGAATATGACGACCAAGGAAAAATTGCACAATCAGGAAATTTAAACCCAGAATTATTGAATGATTTAAATGCTATAGCATATTATAAAAAATCTTTTCCAAAATCTTTGGGATTTGAATTTGTAAAAGAAACAATTTTACCTTTAATCGAAAAATACACTATATCTTTTGAAGATAAAATGCACACATTTATTGAACATATTGCTATGCAAACATCTCTAGCATTACCTAATAAAACGGGCAAATTATTAATAACAGGTGGTGGTGCATATAATGATTTTTTGATAGAAAGAATGCGATTTCACTTGCCACAATTAGAAATTATAATTCCTGACAACAAAACTTTAGAATATAAAGAGGCTTTGATTTTTGGGTTTCTTGGAGTTTTAAAATTAAGAAATGAAATTAATGTTTTGAGTAGTGTTACTGGTGCAAAAAGAGATCATAGTTCGGGCGTAATCTTCAATCAATGAAATCAAGACTAAATTATTTTCTTATTGTAATATTAATAATTATACTAGGAATTTTGTCAAGAAAATTTTCATTAATCCCTTTATTTGTTGGTGATTTGCTTTATGCGGTTATGATTTATTTTATAATCAGAACACTTTTCTACTCCAAACTAAAATGCAAATTGCTGTTTTGCTTTACTACTTTGTTTTTTAATAGAATTCTCACAATTAATTCAAGTAAATTGGTTTTTTGAAATCAGACAAACTATATTAGGTCATTATATTTTTGGTCAAGGATTTCTTTGGAGTGATTTGATAGCGTATACTTTTGGCATTTTTATTGCTTTTATTTTTGATAAGTATATTCTAAAATTTAACTACTTAAATTGAAAAGTTTTTCTAATAATATCATTTATCAAATGGAAAAAATAAAGAAATTTTCAGTGTTGAAAAAAGAAGAAATTGTATTAAAAATTAAATTCAACCAATGACAAATATTGCATTTAATGGTATTGAATTTATGTTTTATATTTGCGACTCAAAATAAATAATACAATGAAAGAATTACTTCATCAATTTGAAAATAAAAAGCCCGAAATAATATTCAACTGGAAAGATGCTGAAACAGAAGCCGAAGGTTGGACGGTTATAAACTCTCTTCGTGGTGGCGCTGCTGGTGGCGGGACAAGAATGAGAAAAGGGTTGGATATGAATGAAGTTTTGTCTTTGGCAAAAACAATGGAAGTAAAATTTACCGTTTCAGGTCCAGCAATTGGTGGTGCAAAATCAGGTATTAATTTTGACCCAAATGACCCTCGCAAAAAAGGAGTTTTGCAACGTTGGTACAAAGCAGTTTCTCCATTATTAAAAAGTTATTATGGTACAGGAGGCGATTTGAATGTTGACGAAATATACGAAGTTATTCCTATGACAGAAGAATGTGGTGTATGGCATCCGCAAGAAGGAGTTTTTAATGGTCATTTTAAACCTACAGAAGCAGATAAAATAAATCGAATTGGTCAATTGCGTCAAGGTGTAGTAAAAGTTATTGAAAACAATAAATTCTCACCTGATGTTTCCAGAAAATATACTGTAGCTGATATGATTACCGGTTATGGTGTTGCAGAAGCGCTACGCCATTTCTATTCAATTTATGGCGGAAATAGTAAAGGTAAAAAAGCAATTGTTCAAGGTTTTGGAAATGTAGGTTCGGCTGCTGCTTTTTATTTAGCAGAAATGGGTGTAAAAATAATTGGAATTATTGATCGTAATGGCGGAGTAATAAATGAAAATGGATTTACTTTTGAACAAATAAAAACATTATTTCTCAATAAAGACGGAAACAAATTGATTGCTCGAAAGATGATTCCGTTTGAGGAAATTAATCAAAAAATATGGACAATTGGAGCTGATATTTTCGCACCTTGTGCAGCATCTAGATTGGTTACTCAGAGTCAAGTAAATAGTATGATTGGGTGCGGATTAGAAGTAATTTCTTGTGGTGCTAATGTGCCATTTGCAGATAAAGAAATATTTTTTGGCCCTATTATGGAGGATATCGATCAAAAAGTAAGTTTGATACCAGATTTTATTTCAAATTGCGGAATGGCTAGAGTTTTTGCCTATTTTATGGAGAAAAAAGTTCAAATGACTGATGAAGCCATTTTTTCTGATACCTCAGAAATTATTAAAAATGCTATTCAAGAAATACACAATAAAAATGCAACTAAAACAAATATTAGTGCAACCGCTTTCGAAATTGCTTTGAAACAGTTGGTATAACAATTTATTTTCTATAATTTCGTTATCATATAAAGAATAAAAAATAAAATTATGGTTTTTACAGAAATCGAAAATAGAAAAAAATCACTTACAATGACAACCCTTTTATTCGGATTGTTTTTTTTGATTTTATTTTTCTTGAAATTTTCAAATCAAATCGTATTACCCGAACTTGAAGGTGGCGGTGGCGGTGGAGAAGTAGCCGTAAATTTTGGAGATAGCGAATTTGGATCTGGGGATAATTTTCAATCTACAGAAAAAGTAGTATCGGCACCAAAACAAACACAACCAACTGCAACTACAGAAAAAGAAATAATAGTAAGCGAAAATGATGATGCACCAGCAATTGCTGAGGTTAAAAAACCAGTTGATAAACCAAAGAAAATTGATGTCGAAAAACCAGTTGTAAAAGTGGTGCCAAAACCATCAAAATCAACATCAGATGCTCTTTCAAATTTATTAAATGGTTCTAATAAATCTGGCGATGGTGATGATAAACAAGCTGGAAATAAAGGAAATGCCAATGGAGATAAAAACGCAAGCGGATATAATGGTGGTGGAGGAACAGGAACAGGAAGTGGTGGTGGAAACGGATCAGGGCAAGGTATTGGTACTGGAAGTGGTTATGGTTCGGGTTCTGGAAGCGGTACAGGAAATGGTAATGGAAATTACCAATTAGGAAATAGAAAAGCACTCAACAAACCACAACCAAACTATATTTGTGATGAACAAGGTGTTGTGGTTGTTCAAATATCTGTAGATAAATCAGGAAAAGTAATTGGTGCAAATCCTGGAATTAGAGGAACTACAAATGCAGCAAAATGTTTGTTAGATCAAGCTAAAATTGCAGCTATGAATACCAAATGGCAATCAGATGATGCAGCGCCAGATAAACAAGTTGGTAAGATTATTTATAATTTTAAGCTTACAGATAAATAGCAAATATTTTTTTTAGCACCAATTAAAATGAATTATCAAGAAACGGTAGATTGGATGTTCAATCAACTTCCAATGTATCAAACACAAGGTGCGTCAGCTTTTCGAAAAGATTTAACCAATACTATTCTGTTATTTGATTACCTCAATCATCCTGAAAAAGATTTAAAATTTATTCATGTTGCTGGCACGAACGGAAAAGGCTCAACTTCTCATTTTTTAGCGTCAATACTTCAAGAATCTGGCTATAAAGTAGGCTTATTTACTTCTCCACATTTAAAAGATTATAGAGAACGTATTAAAATAAATAATGTTCAAATTTCAGAAAATTTTATTTGTGATTTTATAGAAAAACACAAGTCTTTTTTTGATGAAAATCAATTAAGTTTTTTTGAAATGTCTGTTGGATTGGCTTTAGAATATTTCAAAAACCAAAATGTAGATATCATAATTCTAGAAGTAGGAATGGGAGGAAGACTTGATTCTACTAATATAGTTACTCCTTTGGTTTCTGTGATTACGAATATTGGACTAGATCATATGCAATATCTTGGGAATACATTAGAATCAATTGCAAAAGAAAAAGCTGGAATAATAAAACCAAATATTCCTGTTGTTATTGGAGAATATAATTCAGAAACTAAGTCGGTATTTCTTGAGAAAGCTTCAAATTGTAATGCTCAAATTTTCTTTGCTTCTGATTTAAAAACTAAAGAATATCAATCAGAATTACTCGGAGATTATCAAAAACAGAATAAGAAAACCGTTTTACAAACCATAAGAGTTTTGCAATCTCAAAATGAATTTCAGATTTCAGAAAAAAATATTGAACGTGGTTTTTTAAATGTAATTAAGAATACGGGTCTTTATGGAAGATGGCAACAGATTAATGACTTGCCAAAAGTAATTTGTGATACAGCACATAATGAAGATGGTTTATCAATAGTTTTGAAACAGGTTCAAAACGAAAAATATGATACATTGCATATTGTTTTAGGTCTTGTCAATGATAAAGATTTGGAAAAAATCCTGCTATTATTTCCAAAAAAAGCAAATTATTATTTCTGCAAACCCAATATTTTTCGTGGACTAGATATAAATTTTTTAAAAGAAAAAGCAACAAAATTTGAATTGAAAGGAAAATCATATAATTCTGTTTCAGAGGCTTATGAACAAGCTTTGAAAAATGCAGCAAGAACAGACTTCATATATATTGGTGGTAGTACTTTTGTAGTTGCAGAAATTTTATAATTTTTATTGAAATATATTTGCAGATATAAAAAAGTAACCTATATTTACACTCGCATTAAGGGCGATTAGCTCAGTTGGTTCAGAGCGCCTGCCTTACAAGCAGGATGTCGGGGGTTCGAGTCCCTCATCGCCCACAAAAATGAAGCAAGTATTCTCCCGAATGCTTGCTTTTGTCATGTTTGGGGTATTCGGTGGCACTTTTAGATTTGCCTGTCCACTCAGGCGAGTAATGTTGTTAATGTAGGCAGAAATAGGTTGTTTATGAACCCTTTGACCCATTAAGGGTGACGTAAACTGTTCGTAATGCTGAGGTTGCCTGTGCACGTCAAACAAATGCCGTATTCTCAAATCGAGAGCGTTGCCAGTACTTTCAGCCGTTCCCAACTGCCAGTAAACATATCCCTACGAAACATCCCG